>NZ_DJAS01000001.1:0-260919 GCF_002429765.1 Sphingobacterium sp. UBA5996 | reverse complement strand
TGAGACTTTTTCAGTGCCCTCAGAATTGCGGGTCTTTTTTATTTCTTACTTTCTTTAGGCCTATCCGTCGGATCGTTCGGCATATCGTTAAGTTGATCGACCTGTGGGTCTACCCCAGCCTCTGCATCACCATGATCCTTATCGTTTACATCTCGAATTACTTCTCCATTGACCCCTAGTTTAACTTTTTTCTTCTTCTCCATTTCTGTTCCGACTACGCGATTTTCGTTCTTTGTTGCCATGTCTTTTTAGTTTATTATTGTATAATTATTCTATTTATATCCGCTAATACCACATCGAGATCAGATTTTCTAAATATTCAAGACTGCTGTTTAACTTTCAACATCAGCCAGAAAAGCGATATCAACCAGAGTTTCAAGACTTAATTGGGAGCCAGTCCTTAACAAAGGACATTTCAAGCATATTTATGTTAGATCTCTCTGTTCAAATGAACTTATATAATAGAGGAACAGCCTTCAACTTTATAAAGTTCTTTACAATTCTAATTTTTCAACAACAAAACAGGCACAATCCTCTTTCCAATAACAATAGATAAATTAAATTCGAAACACTTTCAATTTGAACGTTGTTCTTCAGCTAAGCGTATGCGACTGCATACTACGATTAAATAATAAAGTGAATATGAAAAATTTAACAAAATTAATTGCCGTTGGACTAGTTTGTCTTGCCGCCTTCGGATGTAACAGCGCTAAGACCGATGATGAGAAATCAAAAGAGTTGATGCGGGACTCCGTACCAAATGATACTACAACGATACAATATCGTGACACTACTTCTCCACAATCTAGAGGAGAAATCCCACCGACCCCTCAACCGGATACATCGACGACAAGATAAAAACGAATAAGAATCTTTTACTGTCATTCCACTCACATTTGGATAACCGTCTATTTTCATTTTATCGGAAGTGCACGTAATGGATTCATTACAGAGAGCTAGATCAATTCAATATTTTCTAGCTCTCCTATTTAAATTTATTTGAAAGTCAGATTGATTTTTGAAAATCCCAGACCCTGCAGAAGTGGCTTAAAAACCGTATTGGCATTCGCTTTGGTTTGCTGAAGAATGTCTGATTTTTTAACATCATCTGCAACCGCCTTTTCTGCGGCTTTATATGCCTCATCTACAAGTTCCGCTTCTCTTAAAAAAGCCATCTTGGTATCATATACCTTCGAGGCTTCATGGTCGATCTTAATATAGCAAATTTCTGGAGCCGGTAACTTTATAGCGACTGAATCTCCAATAACTTCAATATCTTCCGGAGTAAGCTTCGTCAGATTTACACAACCTACAGCATCCGCTTTGACAATTAATAATACACTTGCGTCAGGTAAAAATGTATTGACATTCTTATGTTCTACCACATCACTATAACGATATTTTACCAATTCTAATTTCCCCATAGCCTCAATACGATCCACTAATAACTGATGCTTACTTTCCACCAACGGACCACTATTATATTTATTGTAGACAAACCAAGCGCCCACCGCCAAAATGGCTGCGGCGATTAAAAATTTTAAAAATTTTCCCATAAATTATACTATACAAATTAAAGACCAAGTTGCCTTTTTATCTATTTAACCTCGAAATATTACCTCAATACTATCATAAACTTCGCCAACTTGGTTAAAACAAAAACTATATATTTTGATAGACAATTGTTTAATTAAAAAGTTTAAAAAACATTTGGAAAATATCAGGTATAATACTACTTTTGTGACATCAAAATCACGGTAGGTATAGCTCAGTTGGTTAGAGCACTAGATTGTGGTTCTAGGGGTCGTCGGTTCGAGCCCGATTACTTACCCAAAAAGCGGATCAATTTAAATTGATCCGCTTTTTTTATTTCAAGTAGTATTATCAATAATTTTTCTTTCGCCTTCTAGCGCCACATAAAACCACCTATACGGAAAAAACGTAGCAACTTGTTGATCATGGTTAAAGCAGGCTTTTTAACTCTCCATTTTAATCCATCAATTCCTGTAGGAGCTGCATTGAAATCCTTTACTGTTGCCTGCCCTGTTTTCATATGTATCGGTGCCTCATCTCTTCGGTGCTTCTCCACAACCAAGATACTGTCATAATAGTGAAGCGAGCTTACCGAACGTGTAAATCCATTTACTTTCAACCCACGTTGTTCCGAATGATAAGCGTTGATATAATCGATGAAATTCTTACTATATTCAATAAAAGTTCCATTCCTTTTGTGCCCCCCTCCGTAAAACACTTGATAAGATGTGTGCAGATCTTCACAGAGATATACACCGGTGTCTTTTACATGATCAAAGAGTTCTTCAAAAGTCACAATCTGCTGTTTCATAGTATGGCCGCCATCATCGATTAAAATATCGATCGGTGGAATAGATTCTTTCACCTGACGAAGGAATTTTCGGTCGGACTGTGAGCCAATAAATATCTCCACATTCTCTTCTTCGAGTTCTTTACAGTGTGGGTTGATGTCAATACCGTATATTTTCGCGCGATCACCAAAGTAGTTTTTCCACATCTGAAGGCTTCCACCCTGAAAAACCCCCACTTCTAAAACGACGATATCTTTGCCCTTGAAACGACTAAAATGTCTGTCGTATACATCGAAATAATGCATCCATTTATTAATCAATTTTGCATCATTATTTCGGAAATAACTTTCTAACTCGTTCATTTATTTTTGGTCTATTTTGATTCGTCCTTTATTTTTATGTGCTGAATTTATAGAAATATAACGAGAAAAACAATGATATATTTTTTGTTTTTAGCACACCGATTTGGATGATATGACTCTTAAACAATGCCACATTTATTTCTTTGGCTTTAGCACTCAAATGAAAACGAATTCTATCGAAACAATTGAGGAAATGGAACACTTATCCTATAAAAAAATTCAAATTTTATTTTTCCTATGATATTCTTCAAATACTCTTGCTACCTTTGTCATTCAAATTAAATAAATATGCCAAAAGAGACAAAAGAAGGGCTTTATCAGGGAATTATAGAGAAAGATGACAATGGAAACTATTTTTGTGGCCCCTACTTACTGGATTATCAGACCGTAGAGACTTACTATAAATTGGGAGACCGTGTTAGCCTTAAAACCATCATTAAAAACACGAGTCGCAAAAGTATGGAGACTTACCCGCAGAAGTCGGTTAAATTTTCTTTTGCTTCTACGGAACATGAAAATGATTAATATTAATTCTGAAAAGGGGATCATTCGATGATCACTTTTCAGAATACCTTCCGACTAAGAAAGGCTGTCAAAGCGATCCTGGAGGTATGAGTTAAGGTAGGAATCAAAACCATCGAAGAACTTTGTAGAGATCCTTTAATTGTTATTTTTATGAGTTCTGTTGGTTGAGAAGATTTTAGCAAATAGAGCGTTTTAAAAATTACATATAAGCCAGTCAAATGTTGACTGGCTTATATGTAATCTGCGGGAACTGCTAGTTCATTCTATACACTTTAAGCTGTTTTTGGAGTTTTTTACGTACCATATGAATTCTAGTCTTAACTGTACCTTCTGGCATATCAAAATAAGATGCGATTTCATGATATTTATAACCGTCCAAAAACAGACGAAAAATTTCATAATTTTCTGAAGTTAAACTCGTCATCGCTTTTTCGATATCTTCAGCCATGAATTTATTGATTCCTTTATTATGTTCAGTAGTATTTGTACTTTCTAAAACCACGTACTGATCTTGAATTTCAGTAATTCGTTTTGCTTTTCGATACTTATTGATGTACGTATGTTTCATAATGACATATAACCAGCTCATCAATTTTGGATGTTGCACAAATTCATCTATTGACTTCAATGCTCTTATCCAAGTCTCTTGTATCAAATCTTCCTTTTCATCCGGATCAGCTGTAAATTTGGCAGCAAAATGATTAAGCAAACTTCTTTTTTCGTTAATGAGTACGTTTAAATTGTAATTGTTCATAACTTATCCTCTTTCTTTATTCAACTGATTGTTTATATTCAACTGATTGTTTAAAATGGTTTTACAAGAATAGGGTAACAAGAAGAGTGCTACACTTTAAACCCTTTTTAGCTTTAAAAAGAAATAACATTGGTCCGAGTAGAAATACGTTTTCCAACTCTTCGAAGCCTAATTCGCAAGCTTTAGCAGATTTATTACCTATAATTTAAGTGGCTATCAAAAAAAGAGCAATATTAAAAAAAGATAATAAGGTATTTATTTACTGTTGAAATGTTAGAAATACGTTGAGACTGTATCTTAACGATTCATTTTTAACAGCATAATGTACGCTCCGTATCGTAAACTGAACACTTAAATGATTTAAAATAATTTATCAAAACAAACTATACGTATGCGAATGATGTTCTACTGGAAAACAAATCAAAAATTATGGGAAATTTATTGTACATCATCGCTGTCATTTTAGTTATCATTTGGGCAATCAGCTTTTTTGGAGGCTATGCTACAGGAAATATCATCCACGTACTATTGGTTATTGCTATAATTGTTGTACTACTTCGTGTTATTCGTGGTGCCGCCTAGCGTAATAGCATAAAGCTGAAGAGTTAGAAAGCCGAACATGTCCTCGTTCGGCTTTTTTAACAACTGCGAATCAGTAATAACGATGCTTTATCTCAAAAACTGCTTTTTTTTGACAACATGTTGGCGTTTATATCCCATTTAAATTAAAATTAAATTGTCGGCAAACATTTCGTCTCACAGTTTTGTTCCAACTAAGATACAACGTTCTAAGGCACCGATCAATTTCAATAATCTTAAAACAAAAACTTATCAACTATGATACAAAATTCAGAAATCATGATACATGCCGCCCGATTAGGCAATATCGAAGTTCTACGTGAATTGATCTATCAGGATACTGATGTCAATACTCGGGATAGCAAAGGCTATACAGCATTGATAATTGCCTGTTATAATAATAAGCTTGCCGCTGCCCAATTATTATTGGAAGCTGGTGCCGATGTGAATGCTCAAGATAATGGAGGCAATACAGCGCTCATGGGAGTAGCTTTTAAAGGTTATTACGATATCGCTAAATTACTAATCACTTATGGTGCAAATCTAAATTTACAGCATGGAAACGGTGGCACTGCTCTGATGTTTGCAGCCATGTTTGGACGAAATGAAGTTCTTGAACTTTTGCTTCACCACGGTGCAAATACAAGTTTGCTTGACATGCGTGGACTATCGGTACTTGACTTAGCCGCGCAACAAGGCAACGATACCGGTTTAGCTCTTTTACAAAATGAAACTATCTCAAAATAAATAGCCCGCATATGCGGGCTATTTATTTTAAGACTATGCTGGAACCTTACCTTTTTTCTCCCGCTCCCAAAATCTGTGCTTTGCAATTGCCTTAATAAACTTATCAGCCAAAGACTTCGAATCGCTTTCAATGATTATTCCTTCATCCAAGGTAGAGCTAACGTCAAATTCTGGTCCCTTATTGAAAAAATAAGTGGCATCCAAAACCAGACGAGCCTCCGTATCTGCTGCGATAGCTTTACAGTGCTTAAAAGCTTCATTTAGGAAATGAACCGCATCCGCATTTGATTGTAATTTGTTCACGCTGTCTTTCCCTCCAGGTAAGTATATGGCGTCATACAGTACGGATGCTGCCGTCAAGAAACTTTCCTCCACTTGAATCGGCTTATTATCTGAGCCTATAATTTGCCCTAACTTTGGTGAGATAATATGAATGATGCCTCCTTCTGATCGAATAGCATCTGTCACAACTTTTAGCGAACTTGCGTCTACACCATCAGCAGCTAGTACGGCAATTTTTCGGCTTATAATCGTACTCTTAACAGTATCTTCCATACTTAATGCAGCCGATCTTTTTAATTTCACCTTAACTTCAATAGGCTCATAGTCGGAAGGATTTGCATCTGCTGGGAGACTTTTATTGATTGGCTTTTCGAGCTTCTCCTGCACCTGCAACCCCAGAGCGGTTGCTACTTGGCCTGCCAGGCTTTTATCAACCAACGATAATATACCAATCATTCGCTGTCTTACTGCAACGGATTTTACCTTGCCTAATTCGAAACTGAATGCATCGATAATGTGGTTTCTTTCTGGCTCAGATTGACTATTGTAAAATAATCGTGCCTGACTAAAATGGTCTCGGAAACTGTCACTTCTCGCACGAACTTTTCGCGCATCAATACGCTCTTGATAGCTTTTAAATCCTCCTGCTTCTTCTGATACTTGCAGCGGATAATTATCCCCCAACGAATTTGGTCCATAGCTTGTCTTCCCACGATCTATTCGTTGGCGCATAAATCCATCACGTTGGTTATTGTGGGAAGGACTAATGGGTCTATTTATCGGAATTTCGTGAAAATTGGGACCTCCTAAACGAATCAGTTGGGTATCGGTATAGGAGAATAGGCGCCCCTGCAACAGCGGATCATTCGTAAAATCGATTCCAGGTACAATGTTTCCGATATGGAAGGCAACCTGCTCTGTTTCAGCAAAGAAATTATCTGGATTTCGATTCAATGTCATTTTACCTATAGGCAGTACCGGTACAAGTTCCTCCGGAACAATTTTTGTCGAATCCAATAGGTCAAATTCGTATTTAAATTCATCCGCTTCAGGGATGACCTGTACGCCAAGTTCCCATTCTGGAAACGCACCGCTTTCAATCGCTTCCCAAAGATCCCTTCGATGGAAATCGGGGTCTTTACCAGAAATATTTTGTGCTTCATCCCATGCAACGGAATGAACTCCAAGCATTGGTTTCCAATGAAATTTAATAAAATTTGATTCTCCACGGGCGTTGATAAATCGAAAAGTATGCACCCCAAACCCCTCCATCATACGATAGCTGCGTGGTATGGCACGATCACTCATTAGCCACATGATCATATGTGCCGACTCGGGCATCAACGAAATAAAGTCCCAAAACGTATCGTGGGCCGATGCAGCCTGTGGAATTTCATTATCAGGTTCGGGTTTGACCGCATGGACAAGATCTGGGAATTTCATAGCATCCTGAATAAAGAAGACAGGCATATTGTTACCAACTAAATCGAAATTACCCTCTTCAGTATAAAATTTGACTGCAAAACCACGTACATCGCGCGCCAGATCTGTTGAACCCCTTGAACCAGCAACAGTCGAGAAACGAACGAACACTGGCGTTTCTATTTCGGTATTATTCAAAAAACCTGCTTTTGTTAACGCACTCAAAGGCTTATATAATTTAAAAACACCATGTGCGCCAGACCCTCGAGCATGTACAACACGCTCCGGAATGCGTTCGTGATCGAAATGGGTGATCTTTTCCCGTAGAATAAAATCCTCTAAGAGCGTTGCACCTCGATCACCTGCACGTAACGAATTTTGATCATCATTGATTTTGACCCCCTGATCCGTTGTCATCTCTTGACCTGTAGCATCTGCGGTATGAGGCCGTAGTGCGCTGACTTTTTTATTTTCAACTGCCTCAACCTTTGCCGTTTTCGATTCTTTTTTTTTCATTATAGTCGATTTATGGGTTTACACATTTTTAATTGAATTAAGACCTGGGAAGGCAAAGACTGACTCCTCATGCTATCCTAGTTAAAAATATTCGATATTCCTTTTAGGAACTCTTCCAATCCATTAATCGTTTGTTTTAATTATAAAAGTTATTCCTAGGGTTTCGGTTACAAAACGACGACACAACTCATAATGATATACACTAATTACTAAAAAGTCTAAAGTAATTGTATAAATGCACATCGAGAGTCGGACGATAAGGGGATTATTGAAATTGTCGTCATTAGCTTTCAAAGCTTATACAAAAAGTTGTACCCACATTGAGTTCACTTTCAACAGTAACTTTTGCGTTGAGTCGGTCAGCTATTCGCTTAACAATGGATAAGCCAATACCCGAACCTTCAAAACCTTGCGAATTGGGCAGACGTTTAAATATGTCAAATATATTGCTATCGTCACGAATATCCATGCCTATCCCATTGTCCTTGATGTAATAGTGAACCGAATTACCCTTTTTTATGCTATAAACTTCAACTACCGGTTGATCCTTTTTGCTACTATATTTTATGGCGTTGCCAATCAGGTTTAAAAATAGCTGATACAGCAGTGTTCTTTCGCCTATAATCGGCCAAGTTTCACCTAGTATAAATTCTAGATTTTCACTATCAAACTGCTGCTTGCTACTATCTAGAATATTCAGAATTTTATTTCGCGGATCGATCAGTTCGGTCTTAAAAGTTACATAATTAGACTGCGTAAGCTGATAAACTTTATCCATCATTTCTGTGATCAGTCCTGTGGCATCCATGATATTTTTTGCCATCTTACGTAGCATGTCTTTAGAAAGATCATCTTTTATTAACATCATCTGAGCGGCAAGCTTTATCGAGGAAAGTGGATTTTTAAGGTCATGCGTTAATGTATAGCCAAATGTATCTAAGGCGTTGTTGGATCTGATAAGTTCCTTGTTAAGTTGCGCAATCTCCCCGCCCCGTTGTGCGATAGCTTGTTGGGCTATTTGTGCCACCTTCTCCATAAAAGAAAGCTCAGTCTTTCTCCAATTAACAGACTTGCCTTTCATCGTTTCACGCCAAGCTTCAAACGATTTTCTTGGCGAGGGAAATTCAACTTTCCTTTCGGGATCATAAAGGTATATTTTTTCGGGCTTTCCTGCCCAAACGTCGTCATATATATGTTCCTTACGGAATAAATAGATGTAATATTTATTGCCAGGAAGAATATTTATTCTTAAAACGCCAGGCAAAAACACGCCGTGTTCTGACTCTACTTGATCATAAACAAAATTTGACGTAGAAAAGAGTTCGGTTCGTTCTTGGCTTTCTATGTACTTATCTATTGTACGTTGCTGCCCTTCATCCGGCACCGTTCCCCAGCTTTTAGCAGTATGATCGTTCTTGATCATTAATCCATCGGCTGCTACAATTTCCAAAATCTGGGGGGCAAAACGTTCAAGCACAACTCCAATATCACTATTTACTAACAGTTCGGATTTAAGATCTCGTTCCATAACACCCATGATGGTTTGTGCGACCAAATTTTCCTTTTGATGTTCTGAAAGATAATAATTTACTGCATATCGCGTTAAAAAGGCACATAAGTGTCGTTGGGAAAGATCGACATTCTTGGGAAGCCTGTTTTGACAAGCTACAATTCCCCAAAGTTTTCCATCGATAACGATAGAGAAGCTAGCACTGGCGCGCGCGCCCGAGTTCCTGAGATACTGCAAATGCACCGGCGATAAGGCTCTGACGCTGGAATGCGTGAGGTCTATCTCCCCCGCCCCCAGTCCATGAATAGGAATAACAGGGGCATCGATATCCGCAACATGTCGCGCAAGAAATTTGGTATAAAGTGCTCTAGCCTGTGTAGGAATATCAAATTCCGGGTAACGATATCCCATTAGCGAGCTCATTCCTTTGTTAATAGACTCCGCAATTACTTGTCCACTATGGTCTTCTTCAAAACGATATACCATGACACGATCAAAACCAATGATCTGGCGGATCAATACTGTCAAAGATTGCCAAGCATTGCCATTTTGTTCCTCAAGGTATTTAGCATAATAGAATAAACGCGGCGCTTTTAGGCGGTTCTCATTGCAAATCTCTAATTCAACATATGTTTTCTCGTCGTAGCGGTAAATGCTCAAATAGTAATCATTATCCTTCATACGGATACGCTCAACGAAACGAGAGAATACCTGCTCAGTGATCTGTCTCTCAATCTCTTCGATATTCCATTCGTTCGCTGCAGAAAAAAAAGGCAACAACTCCTTAATCGAACGTCCAAGAATTTCGTTTAAAGGAATATTCAGCACATGAGATAGATTTTCACTTACTGCAATGCATCCGATCTTATCGAAAACACAAAGGAAACCGAAAAATTGGATTTTACCACATAAGTGGATTTCTTCATCATGACACTCCAATTGAGGCATATCTTACTAGTTTTAATATTTTAACTTACTATTAATAGGAAATTCTCGAAAAAGATAATTGCCATACAATATAAAATCTAGCATACCTCTTCAAACATGTCATATCTCAGGCTAATATATAAAAAATAACTACGAATAATTGATTAGACAACCGTCAAACTTTTTTTAGCAATTACAGGTAAATATTACCACACCTACTTAAGCGAGAAAAAGCTAGGTTGGAAAGAACCTAGCTTTTAAACTTTCTTCATGGCTGGACAAGCCGTCTTGAATAGTAAACAATAGTATTACGTACTTTGTTTGAAATTTGTGATCATCTTTGTATCCACCTTTATCTTTTCAAATAAGTACTGTAATCTTTAAAATAAGCTATTGAGAACTATAAACATAGCCGGACCACGGTGATAACGGATAGGATGTAATTACCGGCTTATCCGTACCAACAATAAGCTCAGCTTGTGTTTCGTGAGTATCAAATATCATTCGCCATTTGAAATCTTCCGGTAAATTTACGTGCTGTACATGGTCGGAAAAGTTCATGATTACAACGATAGATTTTTCCTTTTTTTTCACCTGAAGCAGAAGTACTTTTTTATCTTCGATGCATTTGACCTTCAACTCATCCCGCTGCACATCTTTCAGCAGGGAGTTTGTTTTCCGCAACGCTATTAACGATTTGTAATACAATAAACGTTGTCGATAGGGATCGCTATTGAGCTCGTCCCAATCCAATATAGCCTCTCTAAATATACTTTCACTCTGAGGATCTGGGACATCAGAATTCGTAATAAAATCTTCAAACTCTTTCTTCCGGCCTTCCCTAACTAGTTGCACGAGCTCAGGATCACTATGGCTTATAAAATATGGGAAAGGCTTTTCTGTCCCCCATTCTTCACCCATAAATAGTAAGGGAAGATAGGGAGACATAAACACAGCAAAGGCCATGAGGCGCGCTATTTCGCTAGAATAAATCTTCACTGCGCGGTCCCCTAGCATTCTATTACCGATCTGATCGTGGTTTTGGCAAAAAACTATGAAGCGATTCCCATCAAGACCAAAACTGTCTGTTCCGAAGAACTTTTCCCGGTGGGAAGAGTAATTACCGTCAAAAACATAGGCTTTCTCATAGGCTTTTGCCAGATCATTCAATCCATTAAATTCTTCATAATATCCCTTTTTTGGTTCGCCCACCGACACTCTTAAGGCATGATGGAACTCATCTAACCACTGCGCATCCATATCATAGCCATTTTTTGTCAATGGATCCAGAAATCGCCTATCATTGAGATCGCACTCAATGAATAAAAAGCGATTCTTACCCGAATTGATGATAATCTGGTCCGTTTCCTTGCGAATTTCCTGAAGTATGTGAACTGCTCCGAAATCTTTAATCGCATGCACCGCATCTAGTCGAAGAGCATCAATATGAAAGTCTTCAAACCACATACGGACGTTATTGAGCACTAGATCCCGCTGCCCATGACAGAAACGATCATCATAATTAAGAGCATCGCCCCATGGCGTATGGTATTTGTTGGTGAAATATGGCCCATAATTCGAAAAATAATTTCCTTCAGGTCCGATATGGTTATACACCACATCCAAAATTACAGCTATATTAACTGCATGGAAGGCATTCACAAGCCGCTGAAATTCTGAAGCTCCACCATAGGAATGCTGTACTGCAAATGGGAAAACGCCATCATACCCCCAGTTCCTCCCTCCTGGAAACTGTGCGACTGGCATAATCTCTATCGCAGTGATCCCCAAATCCTTCAAATGCGGAATTTTTTTTATGACACCATCAAAATCGCGAGATGAGGTGAATGTTCCGACGTGAATCTCATAGATCACGAATTCGGAATTTTTAGGAGGCTTATAGCTCTGATCAGTCCAATTAAATCGGAGATCTATTGCCTCTGATGGTCCATGCACACCTTCGGGCTGGGAAAGGGAAGCCGGGTCTGGAAATTCATTTCCGTCCACACTGATTTTATACCGATCCCCAGGAGTTATTAATGTACTCTCAGCATACCAATAGCCATATTTTAGTGGCCTTAGAGGTATTTCTAAATTATTATCACACAATCGGCAAATCACAATTTTTGCTATTGGTGCCCATACGCTAATTTGACAGGTTTCGCCTTCAAAACGAATGCCCACATGCTTAATTCCGGTCTTGCTCATACGCTCTGCAGTCTATTATTGGGATTGAAATAATAGTATGGAACGTGAAGGAACTAAGATAGTATCACCCGCAGCAAACTCTCCGAAATTTTCTATCGTATCATTATTCGTATCTAAGATTTTCATCCACCTAGCTCCATAATTTTCATTTGGGAGCTGATACGACACATCTTCCCAATACGCGTTAAACAACAGGTAAAAGCTAGCATCCACGATTTTCTTTCCGTCGTTACCAACTGATCTAATACCTTCACCATTTAAATATACCGCAAGTGAACGCGCATGGTCTTCCTGCCAATGATGGTCGTCCATCTCGGATGCATCAGGTAAAAACCATACGATATCTTCAACACCCGTACCGCGAATAGGCAATCCTTGAAACCATTTTCGGCGACAGAATACGGGATGTTCCCGACGAAGATGTATTAATTTCTTGGTGAAGTCCAATTGGTTTCCATCGATTTTAGTCCAATCCAACCACGAAATCTCATTGTCCTGGCAATATGCATTATTGTTTCCCTGCTGCGTTCTGCCGAATTCATCGCCAGCCACAAGCATGGGAACCCCTTGAGAAAGAAACAATGTTGTCAGCATATTTCGCTTCTGTTTCTCCCTCAAACTATTGATCTCAGGATCGTCTGTTGGTCCTTCGACACCACAGTTCCAAGAACGGTTGTGGCTCTCTCCATCCTGATTGTCCTCACCATTTGCGTCATTATGCTTTTCATTATAAGATACTAGATCGTGAAGCGTAAATCCATCATGTGCCGTAACGAAATTGACACTGGCCGAAGGGGTACGGTTGTCGCCTCGGTATAAATCAGAAGAACCGGTAAGTCGGTTTGCGAATTCGGCAATCATGCTGTCTGCTCCAATCCAGTAGTCACGGATACAGTCGCGATACTTTCCATTCCATTCGGCCCAGCCGGGGGGGAACTCGCCAACTTGATATCCCCCTTCTCCGATATCCCACGGTTCGGCAATTAGTTTAACTTGTGAGATGATTGGATCTTGATGGATCACATCGAAAAAAGAGCTCAATTTGTCTACTTCGTGCAGTTCACGCGCCAGTGCTGAAGCCAGGTCGAATCGAAATCCATCTACATGCATTTCTTGAATCCAATAACGGAGGCTGTCCATAATCATCCTTAATACGTTGGGTTGGCGGGTATTTAGTGTATTGCCGGTTCCGGTAAAGTCCATATAATAACGAGGGTCGTCAGCTAATCGATAATAGGAGGCGTTGTCAATACCTCTAAAAGAAAGTGTTGGCCCCATTTCGTTACCTTCGCCAGTATGGTTGTATACCACATCTAAAATAACTTCTATGCCTGCCTCGTGCAGTGCTTTAACCATCTGTTTGAATTCCAAAACCTGCTCTCCATGGTAGCCTGAAGCAGAATAGCGCACATCTGGTGCAAAAAAACCAATACTGTTATAACCCCAATAGTTGCTGAGTCCCTTATCCTTTAGATGACGGTCAGTCAAAAAATGATGTATAGGTAACAATTCTACCGCTGTAATACCCAATTCTTTCAGGTAATTTACTGCAACGGGATGGCCCATTGCGGCATAGGTACCTCTTATTTCTTCAGGAATATCGGGATGCATTGCTGTAAAGCCTTTTACGTGTGTTTCGTAAATCACACTCTTATGCATAGGAATGCGGGGTGGCTTATCGCTTCCCCAGTCAAATCTGTCGTTTGTAACGACAGATTTAGGAACAAAGGGAGCACTATCAGTTGCATCCATGCTTAAGTCATCATCTCCTATAGTGTAGGCGAATAAAGCATCATTCCATTTAACAGTTCCTGAAATTGCTTTTGCATAGGGATCAATCAATAATTTATGTGGGTTAAAGCGATGTCCGTTTGATGGGTCATAAGGACCATGAACCCGATAACCGTAGAGTTGCCCAGGTTTTATTCCAGAAACATAGATATGCCACACTTGATGTGTTTTCTCCGTAATTTTAAATTTAGCGATTTCTCGCTCGTCTGAACTATCGTAGAGATAAAGTTCAACAGCCTCAGCGTGTTCGGAGCAGAGTGCGAAGTTCACTCCTTCCCCATCGTAGGTTGCCCCTAAAGGATAAGGATTTCCGGTAGAAATGTTTGTTTCCATCTTTATGTTTAACGGTTATATATTTTCGTGTAATTAAATAATTTATGTTGAATTTTTGATGTAAATGCTTTCTTTTGCATACGCCACAACCAATTTCCAGCAGTACTGGCTGGCCTATTCATACGGCATGATCCATCAAGATTTAAAATATCTTGCATCGGCACTATAACCTTATCCGCGACAGATGCGTAAATTGACCGTATAAGGACGTCATTGACATTCTCACTATCAACTATTCTTCCAAAATAGTTTCTTAAATTTATTTTGCTCAATAGACTTAGGTCCTGATTGTACCAAGATAACGTCGTATTATTATCATGTGTACCGGTATAGGCAACAGAATTTCTGACATACCGATGAGGAATGTGAGGTGATCGTGACATATCCTCACCAAAGGCAAATTGTAATACCGCCATACCGGGAAATTTAAATCGATCTCGAAGATCATATACTGCGGCATCGACATCGCCGAGATCCTCCACTATAAAGGGCATATATTCTAGATTGATCTTAACTTGCTCAAAGAAAGCCTCACCAGGGCCCGCCAACCATTTTCCATTCTTTGCAGAAGTTTCTTGAATAGGAACTTCCCAATAGGAAGAAAATGCTCTAAAATGATCCAGTCGCAAAATATCGAACAACGAACAGTTGTGCGCTAGCCGGTCGATCCACCATTGGTAGCCATCATGCTTAAGAGATTCCCAATTAAAAGTTGGCATTCCCCATAATTGGCCATCTGCATTAAAGTAGTCTGGGGGTACTCCGGCAACATATTTCATATCTCCGTCTGCTTTTAAGGAAAAATAGTGCGGATTGACCCACACATCTGCGGAATCGTAGGCTACGTAAAATGGAATATCGCCAATAAGTCTAATGCCATAATCTCGTGCATATTTTCTTAAGCCATCCCACTGTTTGAAAAATAGAAATTGGAACCACTTTTCTTGTTGTAATTCATCTCGAAATTCAGCAGCAAAATTGCTCAACGCGGCGCTTTCTCGATTCTTATAATGCGTTGGCCACTCATACCATGGTTTATTTCCATTTCTATTTTTTAACACCTTGAAAAGAGCATAATCATTTAACCACTTCGATTCGCGATCTACAAAATCGGAAAATTCAAATGCTGCATCCGCTGGCAGACGACTATAGGCCTGTTCCAACAGTTGGTATTTTGCCAACACTACTTCAGCAAAATTTATCGTTGTCGATGCTTTACGTTTTAAGTGCTTTATTTCATTCTTTTGGAGCAAACCTAATTTTATCAGCTCCCGCAGATCTATGAATAATGGATTTCCAGCCCTGCTACTCAGCGTACTATAAGGTGAATGGAATTGTGTAGCATCCGTAGGGCCCAATGGAAGAACTTGCCACCAGCTTTGCCCGCTGCGGTAAAGTTGCTTTACAAATCTTCTAGCTTCCGAGCCCAAGTCACCTATCCCGAAAGGGGATGGAATTGAACTAATATGCATCAAAATGCCTGAGCTCCGCTGAGGTGGAAAATCCGTGTAGCTGATGATAGCCGTTGGAAGATCCCTAAAAATCGTATTGACTGCAATCTCCATTCCTTCACCTTGTGCTTCTGTTAGGATATGCTTCCAGGCCACGGAATGGTTTGATGAAAGATGAACCTTGGTATCAGACCAATCAAATGAACCAGGAACAAATTTTGAGATATTACCGATTTCTGCGAGATGTAAGGGAACAACTATAACCATCCATTCCTCACCCGATCTACGCGCGAATGCTAAAATATTATTACGAAAGCGGCCAGTTACTTTAAGCGGCACGTAACTGCCATCGGATGCGAGAGCACGGTGTTCCTTTCGCAGTTTCACCAATTCCCTTACCAACCATAATTTAATTTTCCCATCAAACCTATATTTCCATAAATCTTGGGTCTGCACTTTTTTATCCCCATTTTCAATAGCAGACAAAAGATCCTTCCTACGCTGATAATCTATCGGTCTTCGATTGTCTGGATCGACAAAACTATGGTTCCAAAGTTCTGAACCCTGATAGATGTCAGGGACGCCAGGACAAGTAAATTTTAAAATTTGCTGGGTAAGCGAATTTATGACACCAAAATCGGCAACCACCTCAAGAAAATGATAAAAGCTGGTAAAAAATGGACGTTCTCTATCGAGCAGAAAAGAGGCGAACTTCTGAACAGAAGCTTCATAGTCCACATTTGGGCTCTCCCAGCAAGAGCGTTCCTTCCCCTCTCGGAGATATTTAACCAAGTAATCAAGAAAGCGTTTTTCAAATGCTAAGGATCTATTAGAATCATTTTTTTCCATGGGAAAAGAAGCGACCAGCGACTGATAAATGAAGTATTCATCATTTGGATGCGGAAGATCTTTTGGGTATTCGTTCCGCACCATATCGTGCCAGAGTTGCACCTCTTTAATCCACTTTTGCGCCATAGCGGTTAGTACCAATAGACGACTACGCGCATCTTCGCCGCGTTTGGTATCGTGAGTCGAACTTGCATTCATAGATAGTGACCAGTTCATCTGGCGCTCTTGCATCATTTTATGAAATTTCTTTTTACTCACACCCCAATTCGCTGGATGATCGCCCACTTCATTATGGCCAATAAAGCGGTTATACGTAAACATTAAAGTATCTTCCACCCCCTTCGCCATGACTGGACCTGTCAACTGCATACAACGCATGAGAAATTCCACCAGATCACTTTGGGTTTTCGGTTGATAATTCACCTGCGCCTGTTCAAAGAGATTCCTAAACTGATTAATCAGTGTTTGGTCGAGCTCAGGAATCTTAGTTAACTTTGCAAAAATTGATAAAAATAATTTATAAGTTGATGCTGACAGTGGAAAGCGATCGTCATAAACGCGGTATATAGGAAACGATGCTAAAAATGATTGTAAAATATCCTTTAGGTGGCTTTTTTTAACCTTGCTATTAACACGTAGGAGGCTTGATAGTAGCTTAGTGAGGTTTGCAAGCTCGCCCTGCATGTGTTTATTGAGAATTGTACTCTTTTTTAAATATTGTTGTTCCGCAATAGATGAATTTTCGCCAACTAATTTCGTATAATATTTATCTAAAAATTTTTTTCCAGATTTGGATGTGAAGACATTATTGCACATCGATAAGAAGTCGTATCCTGTTGTTCCCTGTATCGGCCATTCATGGGGAAGCACTTCCCCATGCTCCAATATTTTTTCAGCAACTATATATGTAGTTGAGCCAACAGACTTCCTCAAATTAAACAAATACGCGGTCGGATTGTAAAGTCCGTCAATATGATCAATCCTTAATCCGTCAATCAGTCCTTCTTTAACCAGTGTTTTTATTAACTTATGGGATTCGTTGAATACATTCTCATCCTGCACGTTTAAACAAATCAGTTCATTTACTGTAAAGAAACGTCTAAAATTTATTCTCTCGTTTGTGATCCACCAAGGGCAAAGTTCATAATGCTGAGCGTTTACCAACACATCAATATCATTCAAATTACTATTAAATTGATCAAGAATGTGCTTTAACTTTCTTTTCGTCAGTTTATTAAAAATTTGAGCACGCAATAGTTTCCATTCTTCACTATCTCCATTAGCTTGAACAGTACTTATCTGTGTTAAAAGTCCTTCAAAATTAGATTGTGTAGCCTGTAAATAATCCTTCAGGATAACACAATATGATTGAGGAGAAATTGGATACTGGTTTCCCTTATAAGACAGCCGAAGGCTATTATTCAAAAAAATGACAGCGATTTCGTTGTTCGAAATCGCCTCCTCCAAATTATCTGTCAATACAGGGACCATTAACCTTCCCTTATCAAACAAACCTGAACTATAACAGGTATCGAAAAAACCACTAAATTGCGATGACTGGCCAAATTCCAGAAGATCCATAAGCCATTCATTTTTCGGATGAAATGCCATATGGTTAGGAACGATATCTTGTAACCATTTAATTTGGTATTTGTTCAATAGCTCCTTAATCGATCTCAAATCTTCCAAATTACCCAACTCGCTATTTATCTGATTAAAATTTATACCATCATATCCATGAATGCTCCCAGGGGTTGACTGGAAAATGGGGGATGCGTATACTGTATCTATACCCAAATCTCTGAGGTAAGGAATTACGTCTTTAAAGTCCGAGAAGTTGAAATCTTTATGAAACTGAATTCTGTATGTGGTATGTGGCGTATTAATAGATACTTTTTTAGTTGTGTGCATGGCTTGCTGATATCTTTTTAGATCAGAACATCTTTCCGCAATTTTAGTTCATTGGATTCTCCAGAAAAAAAGATTATTAATTATAAAAAACAATAAAGCAAAAAAACAATTTAAAATTAAAACGAATCTGCTTGAGCTGCGTTCTTAATGTACTTCTTCAATAATTGCAGTTTTAAATTATTATACACATGAAAAAAATAGGAATTACGTTTTCTGCTTTTGATTTGCTTCACGCAGGTCATGTTAAGATGCTCGAAGATGCCAGAGAACAATGCGACTTTTTAATATGCGGATTACAAACAGATCCTACTCTTGATCGCCCAGAAAAAAATAAGCCAACACAATCTGTATTTGAACGCTATATGCAGTTAAAAGCGTGCAAGCACGTTGATATGATTATACCCTATGCTACCGAACAGGACTTAGAAGATGTATTGCGATCGTTCAAGGTACATGTTCGTATTTTGGGAGACGAATATATGGATAAAGCATTTACTGGCAGGAAATACTGCGAGGAGAAAGGAATACAACTATATTTCAACAGAAGGGAAAATAGATTTTCGAGTTCGTCTTTACGGAAAATAATTGCATCCAAGGAAAAAAACAATAAAGGTGCTGTGGTAAGCATAAATGAGGCAGCAAGTTACGCTTTGAAGCGTGTAAATGCATAAATTAACAATTAACATATGATAATAGGTATTATATTTGGGGTATTCGACATGTTGCATGTAGGCCATATTGTGGCTCTTCAGGAAGCTAAGAGTCAATGTGATTATCTTATTGTAGGTCTTAAGACAGACTCAAAAGTACAAGAACATGATACTCATGATTCTGCACAAACTATGGTTGAAAGGTTTATCAAATTAGAAGGTTGCCAATTTGTTGATGAGATTATTCCGTTTGAGTCTGATGACGATATTACCGATATGCTTCAGTCGCTTCCTGTACACAAATACTTTATAGGCGAAGAATATAAGCTTGTAGATTTTTCAGGTAGAGATTATTGTATTTCAGAAGGAATTGAAATTTACTATACCAAAAATAAAAATAGGTTTTCAAGCCAATCACTTCGAAAAATTGTAAGTGAAAAGGAAATAGAAAAGGCGGAAAAAAGTTTTAATACGAATCTAAAATGTCATACTACTACTAATACTTCGATAACTTCCTCATGAAAGACGACTAAAACACATGTTCCGCAGGGTTCCAATTAACAGCATTATGTTAGCGATCTGAAAAATCAACATAGATGTATATGCGAAATTCTGCGCTAATCGTCCGTAAAGCTGGATGACTTGAATCTATTAGCAGCAATTCACAATTTGTAATAGGCCGAATTGCTGCTATTCTATTTTGGCCTTATTAAAAAAGATATTGAAGAGTTATTTCCCTGTATAGTACTATTTTCCTGACACAATCATTTTTCTTCTTGTCCTGAATGCTCCACAACACAGTAGAAACCGATATCAGTAATATACTATTCACTTTACCTACCACCTCAAAATTTATTCAATTTATTAATCAATTTAAGGACGGCCCCTTCCATTTCTACTTGTTAAAATAGATAGAATCTATGGTTCAGTTACGTTGTTCCACTAACTTATCAGCGTATAAATAACGTGAATACAAAGGTTTGGCGTAAAACTCTACTTAGAAAAAGTTTTATACGGTTTTATATTCCAGGCGTCATGAGCAGAAAAGTACATTAAACTATCTATAAAGCTCATAATCAGCGTACCTAATTGATTTTAAGTATAAATCACATCTCCCGTTATATTTACTTGAAGATATTGCTAAAGCTTATGAATAGGCAATTTTGGCAAAAAACTGCACTGTTGTTGTACTGTCTCATCAGTATTCATTAAGATTATTAAATAACAATATGCAACATATCGAAATAAATTCATTTTTTATTGAAAAAAGAGGCCTACTCAAAAATTTCGCTTCCCAATTTACCTCAGATCCTGAGATTAAGAATGATCTTATACAGGACACTATGGTTAATGCATTGAAATCCATTGAAAAGCTTATGCATAATCCAAAAGTGGGTTCTTGGTTATACGTGATCATGCGAAATATCTATATTAACCATTATAGAAAAACGAAAAGAACTGAAAACTATCATCATGAATATGCATCTCTTGCCATGAATGAATCTACTTCTACGAATGCAAGCACAACTAAGTTTATTCTAGATGATATACAGAAAGCGTTGAGTCAACTTTCTCAGGAAAATTACGAAATTTTCAATATGTTTTTGGAAGGATTTAAGTATTATGAAATCGCGGAATATATGCAGATGCCTGAAGGAACGATTAAAACACGTATTCATTTTATTCGTAAAACAATGAAAAAACAACTATCGGTATATCATTAATAGACTATCGTTAATTAAAAGCTTCATTAAACTATAAAAATAAAAACTATTTACAGATAAATCTTGTTATTTAAAAAACATCACTAAATAAATAAATATTATGATTTCAAACAAAACACTATTTGCTTCCCTAGCGGCTTTAACATTGCTAGCATCATGTAATAACCAGACGCCACAGGAAAAGGCAGCTGAAAATATGGAACATGCGGAAGAAAAAGCAGCAGATGCCAACGAAGAGGCGATGAAAACTTCAGAAGACGCTGCGACAAAAGATGCCGAAGCAGTTGTTTATTCGGATAAAGCAGCCGCAAACGCTGCTATAGCTTCGGTTGCTGCGCCTGCTCTTTCCAATGATAAAGCCAAAGAGCTCTATACAAAGCTTGGAAAAACTTGGGTAGAACGTATCAATGCAGAAACTGCTGATAAAGCATTGGATAAAGAAAAATCTTTGTTAGATATCAAAAATGAAATTGAGAAAAATGTTGCAGACGGTAAAATATCAGCTTCGGATAAAGATAACATCATGAAATATCAATCCGACTGTATTGCCGCAGTAAAAGCTGCTCTTTAGTACAAAGGAAAAATAACTACAATAATTGTCATAAACTGGATGTCTTGCAGATTGGTTTCAATAGCAGGACATCCTTTTTTGTTGATACCATTACGTATAAATTAGGCAATTATCTATCCAGGTGGGATGAACTTTCGACTGCTTCTAGCAGGTCATTGATATCAAAAGGCTTTGCTATAAAACGATTAGCTCCTGCGCGAAACGCCACCTCCTTTCCATCCTTACTGGCGGATATGCATATGATAAACAGTTCTTTCAGTTCTTTATCTTCTCTAATTTTTCTTATCAATTCATCTCCGGAGAGCATCGGCATCCATATGTCTAATAAAATGACATCGGGTTTCTTTTCCCTGATCACTCCTAAGGCATTAAGACTGTTTGTCTCAATAATTGTGTCGTAACCCGACATTTCCAATAGCATTTGTAACATGTCAACTATTGTACTATCATCATCACAAATGAAAACCGTTTTGTTTTCCATATTTTATTTTACTCGCTAATTTTGAACATTATTTTTTCATTCATTATCCCATTGTGTTCCCTTTGTGACCTGCTCGTCTTCTATGAGTGCTATTTTTCAAATATAGTTGATAAATATGTTATAACGCGAAATTCTTATAAATTCGTTTAATAATCTCCCACATATTATAATACTTTGCATACGGAATTACGATACATTAGCAATAACTTGCTCTAAAAAATAGATTTGGCTTTCATTTATCTTCTTTATGGCCTCTGGAAATGTAAACCAGGCGCCCCGATCAACTTCAGGATAAAGTTGTATCTTTCCTGATCTAGGAGGCCATTCCAATGAAAAGGTATTACTGATGAGTTTATGCGCATCCATATCACCCTCAATTGCCCAACATAATACTTTTTTCCCTCCTTTCTGTTGAATAGCAGACAATTCCATAAAGTTTCCATTAGGTAGACACCCTGTTTCCTCCATAAACTCCCTTTTAGCAGCTGCGAGGGCATCTTCGTCCATACCGATCTCTCCTTTCGGAATGGTCCAATAACCTTCATCTTTCTTGGCAAAATATGGTCCTCCAGGATGTACTAAGAAAAAATAAATTTGTTGTTCCTGAATTTTATACATTAATAATCCCGCACTACAATTGAGTTTTCTAGCCATTCGTGTTATTGTTACTTAATCTAATCCATGTAGGGGCATGATCGCTGCTTTTCTCCCATCCACGAACGTCCCGATCTATACCACCTTCCATTAACCGAGCCTGGATCGACGGACTCAATAGGATGTGATCTATACGCAACCCTGCATTTCGAGCATAAGCCTGACGAAAATAATCCCAAAATGTATAAACTTCCTTATCCGGGAAAAGTGTACGTATAGAATCTTGCCATCCATCTTTTAGCAAAAGACTAAAAGCTTCCTTAACCTCTTTTGTAAAGAGTGCATCATTGATATATTTTTCTGGCTTATAAGTGTCTATGTCTTCTGGAATAATATTGAAATCCCCGATCAGAATAGCCGATGCATTCATCCGAAGAAGTGTTTTAGATCGTTTGGCCAACCGTTCGATCCAATCTAATTTATAATCATATTTGACCCCTGGAAAAGGGTTGCCATTAGGTAGATAAATACAACATATTACGACGTTTTGGATTATGACCTCCAAATATCGGCTTTGGTTATCCTCAGGATCTCCGGGCAGAACTCTTGTGATCTCTTCAATCTCATATTTCGAAAGCACCGCAACTCCGTTCCAACTTTTCTGGCCATGCCAAATGGCATGATAGCCGAGATCACTTATTTCTTTCAACGGAAAACGTTCTTGAGGGGATTTAAGCTCCTGAAGGCAAACTACATCTGGCGACTCTTCTTCCAACCATCGTAAAAGGACTGGAAGCCGCGCGTTGATACCATTTATATTATAAGTTGCTATCTTCATAAAATGAATATGTTATGTTAAAACACAACGAGCCAAACGTCACAATTGTTTGGAAATTTATAATATTATCGTAGTATAACATCTACATTCAATCCTATCTGATTAACCGAAATGAGTTACTGACGTCAATACTTGCAGGCTATGCAGACAAAACACGTTTTATTACTAAATCAAATCTTCATATTAACTCCAATAATTGTATACAAATCGTTGAACGCTAAATGCGCTTCGTGTTTATCCTTTCACAAAAGATCGATTCTGATAAGAATCCAAGGATTACTGCGCTATAAATACGTAGTTAAACTGAATTTTACGGTAGGCGCATAACATTGCTACGCTATTTCAATTAAAAAAGTACGGATATGCCCTTACACATTGTCTTTGGGTATAAATTTTGATTCATCTTTATCAAAAGAATTACACTCAAAATAGCGTACTGATATGGAAAATATTGATAAAAAAGCAAAAGAAATAGGATTGGAAAAGGGATATTATTTGTTGCTAATGGCCATTCTCGATCTTCCAGTTGAAGAGGTACAAAATACAATTAAGGAGGGTTAAGTTATATGAAAAAAATAGCAATTATAAGTACATGCCCACCACAAGAATGTGGGTTAGCCACCTTCACCAAAGATCTGAAACATGGTATGGAGTTAGATGCTAGCGTCCATATTGATCTAATCGCATTATCAAAACATGGAGTAGAGGATTTTGACGAGTCTGTTCGCTTTGTTATCCATAAAGATCGACTTGACAGTTATCATCAAGCGGCGCGCCTTATCAATGAGGAATACGACTATTGTGTTATTCAACATGAATTTGGAATATTTGGTGGTGTTGATGGTATTTTCATTACACAAATAGCCAATAACCTTACGATACCTTTATTAACAATATTTCATACTATTTTGCAAACACCGTCGTTGCAGCAAAAAGAGATTATGGAATTGCTGTTGGAGAAATCCCAGTCTGTTGTTAGTCTTTCACCGAAAGGAGTCGAATTATTGAAAGAACAATTTGATCCAGCGCATGCGGACAAAATTAAATTTATACCCCATGGTGTTCCTCAATTTGATTACAATCAAGGTTTGGCGAAGTATAAATTAGGTCTCCAAGAAAATTTTGTAATGATGACCTTTGGCCTGATTGGAAGGAGTAAAGGATTGGAGTATGCTATAAAATCTTTGGCGGGTACTGATCTACCTGGATTCAAATATTTAATCATCGGAAAAACTCATCCTAACGTTTTGGTTCACGAGGGGGAATCCTATCGTTTTGAATTACGAAATTTAGTCAGTCAATTGAATTTAGAAGATAAAGTTGTTTTTATTGATAAATTTCTAACAGATGAAGAATTGAAAGAGTACCTCACCGCATGTGATATATATCTATCCCCCTATCCTCACGAGCAGCAAATCAGTAGTGGAACGCTATCATTCGCTGTGGGAGCAGGTGCTGCTGTTATTTCGACGCCGTATTGGCACGCTAGCGATTTATTAAAAGATGAACGCGGCATATTAACTCCTTTTAACGATATAGAAGCAATGCGTGCTAACATTAATTTATTGTACTCATCAAAACGTCTATTAGCTTGGCATCGTTTTAAAGCGCGTAGTTACGGTGAGCAGACAGTATGGAAGAAAGTAGCAAAAATGTATATTGATCTCCTTCAAGGTTTAGCTACCCCAGTAAGATCATTAGTTGATTATGAAAAATATGTCTCTTTTGACTTGAAAAGAGAAGCATAGAATTAAAGGTTCCCAGCAATTGCTGGGAACCTTTAATTCTTTAAAAGCGTATGTAGAATTTCTAACGCTTTAATCGTATACCTAAACTGAGCTTCCTGCATCCCTATATTTGAACTTAGCTCTATTGTTTCTGTCATTAGAATTTCCTGTTTATATGCGAATGAGACAAATGCGAACAATTTCCCCTTTGATTCAGGAACTACTGTTGCGTATCCGGTTGTGGCAACCGACCAATCTGTATGAAACATTCTGCCTACCGCGATTGCCATTTCCTCTGTTGTTCTTGACGATACACAGTCACATCTTTCCGCTAGTTCTGCATCGACATCAAGTATGTTAATCTTTTCATCAATTGAATAGGCTGTGATGCCGCCAGCGAAAACCTCCGTTGCTCCTTCCATCTGCGAGCAAGCTAACTGCAAAAATCCTGCGGTCACACTTTCGGCAATAGCAACACGGGCTTTAGCATTACGTAGACTGTGCCTTACCTCTTTTAATACTATTTCTGGAAAATCTATTTGCGTCATATAATAGAAATAAGTAATAGATACTGTTTATTAGTAAACTTTATAATCAATTTTAATCGTTCAGCTTGCATACGCTAATTTTTAGATATGCTGTCGCGATTTGTCTTATTTTATTGTCCAAATTAGGGTATTTGGCAAGAACAGTCAGAATTTTTCCCTAAATTTAGTTCACTAAAATGTTCAAATCTCCTTTGAAACCAAACAGTAGCTAAGGGAATATCGTTTTTAATAAATAGATTTATTTATTTTTCCAATAATATTTTGACCTTCTAAATATGATCCAACAGTTTTACACCTACCTAAACATTCTTGCACTCTTTCTGTTTGTAGATGTTTTGATTTTCTTGAGAATAAGGATATTATCGATCTGGAAATCAAATATACTGTTTGCTAAACTAGTTTGGTGGTCTTTAAGTTTGCTGTCCTATTTATCAATATTTCTCAATTTATTTTTTAAATGGAATAGTTTTGAAGCAGCGTGTTTGGTATTTTTTCCCATTACGTTACTGTTTGCGAAAATTATATTTCTCTTCTTTATTGGAATTGATGCGATGTGGCGTGCTTCTACTGTGTTCAAGAATCTCCTTATAAGGCCTAAACCCTTATCCCATCAAGATGGAAATATACTGTCCTTAACAAGATCTGATTTTATAATCAAAAGTGGTCTTGTTCTGGCTTGCGTTCCTATTGCTGCGCTTACACGTGGATTTGCTTTAAATTTATATGATTATCAGATTAAACATATCAATTTAATTTTACCAAATTTACCGAAATCTTTCGAAGGAATGACCATCGCTCAGATTTCTGATATACACGCAGGAAGTCTTTATAATCGGGATAAAGTGAAAAGCGGCATTGACTTGCTGATAGCGGAAAATCCTGATATCATTTTCTTTACTGGAGATTTAGTTAATGATTTTGCGTCCGAAATGGATCATTATTTGGACATATTCAATACGCTCAACGCTCCTCTAGGCACATTTTCTATACTCGGTAATCATGATTATGGAGACTATCATTTCAATAGACATCATTTTTTCGATAAAAGTCGATTGACAAAAGAACAGAACTTCGCGAAGCTCAAAAGCATCCACCGTCAATTGGGCTGGCAACTGCTTCTCAATGAATCGAAAGAGCTCATACTGAACAATGATAAAATTACAATTATAGGCGTGGAAAACTGGGGGTTACATAACCCTAAAAATTATGGTGACATCGATTTGGCGATGTCTAAAGTTGATAAATCATCTTCTGTCAACTTCATGCTTTCACACGATCCTTCACATTGGCGGGCTGAAATCATCTCCAAATACCCCAATATCGATGTTACTTTTAGTGGCCATACTCATGGAGGACAATTTGGTTATACCAACCCAAAATATCAATGGAGCCCAGTGAAGTATGCTTACCAGGAATGGGCAGGTTTATATCGTGAAAAACATCAGGCACTCTATGTAAATGTTGGATTTGGCTATCTAGATTATCCGAGCCGATTAGGCATGTTGCCAGAGGTCACGATATTTCATCTGAAAAGTATAAATTAACGTTGACATCGTTCAACTCACAATAAACCTTTACCTTATTAACTTTGTTATTCTTTCTCCGATAGAGTACGATTCTACACACGACACTATTTTAATTTTACCTCCATCATGTCATACAGTACCCAAACTCAGCTTGAGCACTGTTTGATAAATAATTATCTCGGGAGTTTTTCGGGGCGGCGCATCCGGTAAGACGTGGCTGTTATTGCATACAAAAATGCTTCAATATCTTTTATTTCGTCTTTGGTCAGATTAAGGGGCCGCATCAATGGATCGGTTAAAGGATAAAGTGGATCTTTTGTTTTCTGTTCGGTAGTAGCGGAATTCATCTGCATACCACTATTGTACATATTCAATAGCCCGGTCATATTCCAAAACAGTCCGTTGTGCATCCACGGATCGGTATTCATCACGTCGCGCAGGGATGGTGTCCGAAAGCGTCCTACGTCGGCAGGATCCTTTGTAATCTCGTATCGCCCTAGATCCTGATATTTCCGTTTGTAATAAGTGAGACCAATGTTATGATAAAGATCATCGGTAAAAAATTGACCATGATGACAATTCATACATCGCGCTTTGGTACGAAATAAATGAAGACCGCGAACTTCCTGATCAGACAACACTTTATAATTGCCATCTAAAAACTCGTCAAAACGGCTTCGTCTGCTTGTCAGTGTCCGCTGAAAGGCACCGAGTGCCTTTAGAACCTCTGACATGGAGTAATCGTCTTCACCAAAGGCCGCTATAAATAACTTATTATATGCAGGAATAGCCTTTAACTTGGGAATCAGCTTCGTCAATTCCATGTCCATTTCGTGATGTGCCTCAATAGGACCCAACGCTTGCTCTTCCAATGAAACGGCACGACCGTCCCAAAACAATTCCTTTCTTGCATAAACGTTCAACAAAGAAGGTGTATTCCGTGTACCCTCTAGATGATCATTGCCAACCGGTACCGTAAGCTTATCTGCCCAAGAAGTTTGCGGGTTATGACAGCTGCTACAGGATATTTGATTGCTCCCTGATAGAATGGGGTCAAAAAAAAGATATTTCCCCAGCTTCACATCGGGCTTTTCCATAAGTGAAAAATAGCTGGTATCAATCTTCGGTAAAGGCTCAAATTCCTTCCAATAAACCCCGGCATCTATCGATGGCTTAGGCCATTCGCTTAGTGGTCTGCGATAAAGTAATTGTAACTCGTCATCAGAGGCTTGCTGTTGGCCTTTCATAGAAAGTAACCCGACAAAACCAACAATGGCAGCCAATACACAAAACTGTTTTTTCATCATCTGTTTTTTATTAGGACTATTATCAAAAATAATTTATAAAGAAAGCCGAATTCCGATTTCCATATTCATTCTACTTCCAATTGCAAGAAATTTAGGTTCTATATTATCTTTTAATTCAACAGTACCCAAAGAATTTCGGAGATCTAACTTTCCATAAAAGGCAAGGTTGTTTCCCCAAAAGTGGTCCTTGTATTCAAAACCAAGTTTGGCACCTAAGTATTGGGTTCTATAATAGTAATAATCCCCAAAAACAACATTCTGGACAAAGGTACTTATGGATAAAGGATTATAATCCAATGTAATTTTTGTCGGAATAGCTGCATAGGTTGCTAATAAAAATTGTATAAGTTTCGTCCTGCCTTTCTGCAGATATAATCTTAGAGAGGGCTCAAAGCGTAATTGGCCCACTTCAAAATCAACCGCCTGCAAGAGATCTTTTCTATTTTCAGCATAGTAAGCAACAAGAAACCCTAATTCCTTGGCAACCTCACGATGCCTATCCCAAAGCTTAAAATATTGTCCTGTAAGGGAAAGTGTACTAACTTTATAATTGACTTTATTTAGGCTACCCGTAGTCAATTCGTTGCCATCAGCACCTTTATTATATTCTCCTTCCAAAATAAATAATTGCTGTCCCCGATCGCCATTATATTTGACGGCATCTGCAAAAAAGCTAATTGTATTTTGATCATAAATAGCCAATGGAGTGCTATAAAGAACAGATTTTTTACTATATTTTTGATTTGTATTGTGATATTGCTGGTATTCAAATTCCGCCTTTGTATGCCATCCATAGAACTTGCTAAGATACTGAAAGCCTAATCCCCTATATTTATCATATTTAATATTATTTCGCGTACTATCTTTTTGACGTACCGTTCCATACCCATAATTCATATAATATATTCGATCTGGGTATAGATTTGAAGATTGAAAATCCGTATTTTTGTATAACAAAGAAACGTTTTCGTCTGCATGTCCGATTATCCCGTATACCCCTAATGTACTTTTCGAAAAATTCAGGGTAATACCAGGTTTTGCTTTAAATGTAAATCTGTTCGACTTCAAACGTGGATCTACCGTGCCTGCACTCCAATGCCGATGATAATCTATCTGAATAAATGGTTGTATCGAATGCGTTAATTCGTATGTCAATGAAGCATTAAGCTGGTAGTTCTGACGTTGATAATCACCACTTTTATTCGCATAAGGATAATAAGTGCTTAAATCTTCAAGACCCGAACGGAGGCTATTGGCTAAACTGTCTTCTTGTATGGTGTTAAAAGTAAATTTAGCTCCCAATAAAAATTTTCCCAAACGATTAAACCCGTTGGCCTGTAAACTTGTAGAAACACCTTTGTAAGCCTGTTGAGCCTTTCTAAACCCACCCCTATCCATTTGATAAATAACTCGAATATCCCCATAAGACATCAATGAATCTCTTTGGAGAAAAGCTGGCCTCAGTAGGTTTCTTTCAACCAAGTGATGTTCGATGGTATAACTATAAATAGAATCCTTTCTGCTTTGAGCATAACTCAAAGCAGAAAGGGAAATCAAAACTATGATAAATAAAATTGAACGCATATGGATTCTAATCTATAAATGATGCATCCGTTTTAGTTGGATTTGCGCGTTGCAACACACCAAAATCATTTGATGAATTATTCGTATCTTTTAAAATACGTCTATTACCGATTTTCTTTTCAGTCTTGCGCACGATAGATTGGCTCGAGTAAGCTCCTCCAGGTACAGATATTGCCCCTGCGTCAAATCTTTGCGGTAAACGACGTGGGATTTGCTCAGCGACAACCGGTTCCTGAATCTCAATAGCATCCAAAATAAACCTTGCCGGCATTTGGGCGTAACGCACAGTACTGGTTGTAACAGCTTGTATAGTTGGGATCGCAAATGAAGGAATATTATTTAAATCAAAGTTTCCATCAGCTTTCATCAATACAAAAGACTCTCTGGCCTGTGGTGGAAAATACATATCACGCATACTTAGGGCAAGAAAAACCTCTACGTTTGTGACGGATGGATTGTCTACGTCATTGGCAAAGATCGTTCGTCCAGGCTGAATTTTTTGTTCATAGGGATATAACCAGGCTTCAAAATCAGCATTACTCAGGTCTACCGTCAGTTCAGGCTTTTGAGCACCGATTATATTGCCGTTGTTGTCCTTATAGGAACCAGCATAATTTAGAGCCGAACCAGCGATGATAATACTTTTTCCTGATTCAACAGGATATTTTTTGCCCGTCCCATCACTTGGAATCATAAATATTCCTTTTGCGTAAACATAATCTTCGTTCGCATTATCGGATACTGCCATATTGATAGATTTGCTCCAATCGTACTGATTATTACTTAAAGAATATTCGTCAGTTTTATTATTCGGTTTTCCGTAAGCCAATACCACCAATAAGCTATCAGCATACAAAGTTTCATCTGAATTATTATAAATTTCAATAAAATTATCCCGGTTAAGAGCCCCTTCCTTGGTATCCGATCCAGCGTAATAGATCTGTTTAATAACAAAACCGCCAACAGGTTCACTGGTCACTAAGCCAATATTAAAATCTTCATCGGCAAATAATGCCTTATCAGCTAATGCATAATTTAGATAGAATATAGATGAACGGTTTACACCTGTCAATTTGGTATATTCCTCAGCTGAGATGGCTAACGAGACATTGATACTGTAATTGCCCGGAGCAATATTATGCAATGAAATTTTACCCTTTGTATCTGCTTGAAGTTTATAGGAACTGCCATTACCTTTATTTATCAATGTAATTTTAGCCTTGTCATATGGCACCTCAAACCAAACTTCCTCGGGATTGACCGATAACTGCACATTAACGTTGATAGGTTGCACTTCGTCAATATCCTTTTTACAGCCTCCAAATAAGGCCAGTATTAAGGAGAAAAATAGTAGAATATAATTCTGTTTCATAGTATATGGTATTTGTTAAAGTTTAATTGATATTCCGCCCGTAATACTTAAAGGACTATTATAGCTGACGACTTCTTCTTGCTGTGTATTGGGATTCCAATAGGAAATAATGGGCTGCATGTTAAAAGTATTATAGGCTGTTACAGCGATACGGATCCTTTTACTGATTTCTTTGGCGACCGACACGGAGAAATTCATATAAATAATACGTTGCTTGCTGTCCGACAATGTTAGATCTTTCATGGGAAGAGATGACGCTAAATCGTCATTAATTAGCACTTGTCGCATGTTGGCATCCAGATAACCCACTGGTTTTCGATAATTGTCATTATAGTTTCGCTGATAGCGATTCTTCCAGAAAATATCCGTATTTGTCATGATGACAAATCCGATAGAAGGAATGTGCGTGGTGGTATTTAACTTACTCGTCAGTACATCATGTCTCCCTTGGTTGCGAGGTTGATATAACAGGTAAGAAACTGGCTGTCCATTGATCTGAACAGGAGAAGATAAATCCATTATATCCAAAACCTTGTCATCCTGATTAGATAAAATATAGGAAGTACTTGTAGATAAACTTGTACGAATAGATTTAATCTCCCTAAAGGCCAAAGACCAATCAAAACCGTAGGTAGAAGAGTTCTTAATATTTTCTATCCGATTATAGCCTTTATCGTAGTAATCTATATATTTTCCTGTTTCTTGGTAGACAATCTGATTTAAACCTTCATCATAATGGTAATCAAATACAGGCAAGTGAAACGGTTTGTAGACCTTGACAGAATTAAAACCATTTTTGTTATTTTTATAATAAGAATTGATACGGGATGTTATCCAAGAATTTTTAAATTCTATATTAAACTCAGCACTTTCCGATTTACTTGACTTTAAGTTTTCATTCTTTGTAATGAATTTCTCTGTATATACTAAATATAAGGAACTTTGGGTGTTCTGCGCGATAATCAATGGAATATCTATCCAGGAAGGTGATGGATAACGGTGTGCTAGCGTTGGAGATTTCGTTGCAACTCCAAAGGCCGCACTTAAAGCCCATCTCTTATCTAAAACAATTCTTGTATTTAAACGTGGCTGAAAGCTGGTGCTTCCATTTTGATTATCAAAACGAACACCAAAATTGCTGTTCATGTTTTTACCCAACAGTTTATAGTGAAAGTTGTCTGTCACGTAAAAACCTGTATTGATTAAAGCAGGATTAAGCTCAAAAGAATAAGGTCTAATATTTTGATTATTAAAATTAACAAATCGAGGTCTATCTGGATCAGAAATAATACCCCTCCCCCCATTATTTGCATACGAACCATTAAATCCATAGAGGAGACTGTGAACAGTTTTACCTATCTGAAACCTTTTCGTGAATTTTAAGCTAGTACTTGCTGTAATGGGCTTCCCTATAATCTCCTCTTCTGCCAGATACTGTGAGTTAAGAATTATCCCTTCATATATACCTGTCGTATCCTTAGCTGTATAGGGTTTGTTACCGCCATTTAACAACCATTGTGCAAAGCTCTCTTGCTTGCTCATGGAATAAGAAAACATGAGGCTGATCTCGTCAAAAAATCTTGTATTATAATTTAACTGTGTAGTGTTCGAAAAACGTACACCAATTTCTTTCGAGTAATATTTTCTTTTGGAATTATCGTCCGGATCCTGTTTTGCATCATCAATTCGCATGTTAAAATCTAAACTTAACTTATTGCGAAGTTTTCGTGATGCCGCCGTGTTCCAGCGCAGTGAAGTGCCGTACCTTTTGTATTCCTGTACCTTATCCTGTGGATTCGAATTTGAAATAGCATAGTTTAGATCTGTTGTTATCCCGCCCCAGTTCTTAGGAAGACTGAACCCTTTATTAAGTGAATAATTTCGGGAACCGTCATTTATATTCGTTGTAAAATGTAATGGCGAGTTTCCTGCTTTTCTTTCGATTAGAATAGCGCCATCGGTCAATTCGCCGTACTCTGCAGAAGCTACTCCCGGAATAACCTCTATTTTTTCAATAGATTCTACAGGTATCTCCCTTAAATCCACTCCTCTAAACGGTACATCGGCGGCATTTCCACTCGTAACAGCAGAAAGTACAGACCCCTCCATTCCACGCTGACCTACAGGTCTTGATTGCATATTAGCGTCATTGGAAAGGCGTACTCCGTCGATTATGATCGGTATTCCCAGCGAATTATTAAGCGTATTGCTGCCATCTAATGTATTTCTAAGGTTCAACGTTTGGGGAGCATTGATATTTGGCGCTGTCATTTGCTTGCCAGGCAATGTATTTAGTACATCCATCAAACTAAACGCTTGTACCCTTTCGATCGCCTCTTCGTTAAAAACGATCGATGAAACGGAATTCTTATTCTGTCTAAATTCCTGATTAACATTTATTTCCTCCAGTGTCAGGCTGTTATCCTTCAATACAAAACTTAAATTTTCATTCGTTTTTCGGCTATCAATCCAACGTTCTGCACTTTTCTTTCCAACATAACTTATCGATAATAAAAGGCTGTCACCATAATTTTTAACGGGAAGAATCAAACTAAACTCTCCCTTAGCATTTGTGATACCATTCAAATCAAAAGCCCCGACAAAAACAATGGCCCCATTCAAAGGTTTAGCCAACTGATCCATAACTATACCTTTTAGCGTGGTTCGCTGAGCACAAAGAATAATAGTGTGGGAAGCAAAAATTAATGTTAAAAATGTCTTTTTCATAAGTATGAATAAAAACGCAAAATAGATTCACACTATTTAAAATCGTTCTAAACAAATGCAAATTTAACGTAATTTAATTCATAAAATCAATTTATTTTTAATAATTCTAAATAAATAATGCATAAACAAGTATAATAGAATCAAAAAGAGGTATAAGAAGGAGCCTAAAAATTCAGTATCAATGAAAAAGAATGGTAGAAAAAGTATAGTCTTTTTTGATAAAAGCAGCTATTGAGGGTACTATTTTATTTCAAACAAAACGGGCAGCTGATCAGACTATTGCTCCAATTCAACCCATAGCAAATTTATCGGTGTGAAGTTGAGACGTATGGCTTCCTATGTTGGGTGACCGTTTTGTTTTATTGACTATGTCTAACATTTATTTTGCTATTGTTCGCGGTGCCTTTCGGATGATATATTGCGTCTCTTTTGTATCACTTTCCTCTTCCCAACGATTGCATACTTCCTTCGCTTATTTTGCTTAAGTACATTTTCCAGGAGAAGTGTCTGGTCTATAGCAAGCCATTCGACGAGATTAGCTGTTTCAATCTCTCCTCGATTCAAACTTTCCAATATAGTTAATGGGATATCAGTAATGCGCTTTGCTCCTTTTCGTTGTATTTTACTCATATGCGTTGCTAGTAACTCATCAATACTAATTCTATTTGTATAAGTGACATCCAAAAATCGATAGCTTACCCTACAATCTTTATCAATTACAAAAACAGCAGGCGCAGGTAATCCATTGTTGTCATTACCATTGTACTCACTTAATCGGATTCCCAACTTATTGTACGTTGAATTGGCATAATCCTGAAGTTCAAATGAGATACCACAATTGTTGGCCAGCATATTATCTTCGTCAAATAACCATTCAAAATCTAAAGCGAGATCGCCCCTGAGCTGATCATTGTATCGGGGCATTTGTGGCGAAATAGCAAGGAGAGAAACTCCGTGTTGTTTGAATAAGGCAAGTTTTCCTGCAACGCCAGTAACTCGAGATTGCAATATGGACACCAACTTCCGCGAAAAAACGCGACAATTACCTTTCCTTTAATCAATAGTTCGCCCAATTCAATGCATTTATTCTCCGTATTTAACAGGCTAAAATTGGGGAACTTATCATCGACCTGGATACTCTTTTCAATGAGATCCATGGCTGACAGATCTTCAATGGGTCTTCTAAATGCCTCTTTTTCTTCACTTGGAAGATTGGCTAAAGACGTCCAAGTGAAATGCTACGTGGCATTGCAAAAGTTGGCCAACGCGTTCTAAATCAACAGTTAACGGAGATGGTTGAAGATGGAATATTGTCCAAAAAGTCCTTTCATGAACTTCCGCCACGTGTAAAGTATTCACTTACGCCTTTCGGAGAGAGTTTGGTGGAAGTACTTTGGAAAACCCTCAGCAATCATAACAGGTTAACAATTGATAAAATATAGAAGAATATAGCTTTAAATATCAGAACAAAATCGGAATAGGCTATCTCCTCACAGTGCTGATTGGGATACCATTTTTTATAATCGCTGTAACCGTTTGGTTGATGGGTTGTATCTCTTGGCTTTTTTGGGTAAGTGTACCAATCTACAAATAATCCAAATAGCGATATCATTCCCATATAGCAATTACTATTCCAGCCATATTTGCAATAGTTTCACATATAAAATACTGACATACAATGTTTTATTCTTTCATAAAGAGAAAACGAATATGATAACTTTCGATACAGCTATGACGTCGTCCAAAATTTTGTCAACGAGAAAAATCTCCTCACTAGCTATAATTTACTATTTGAAAATATCCATATGCTCATCATAGATAGGACTTTTCATATCCAAAAATTTAAGTACACTATGAAATACATGATTTTGAGTCAACGTTCTATTTGGTTTCAATTGTTTAGAATGATCAGATACCCAAACAATAAAGGGAATCTCATATTGTTCTTTAGGTGCAATGCTCATAGGCAGTCCATGCATATATAGGTTATTTTCACCCAATGATTCTCCATGATCGGATACAAACAACATCGCACTATTGTATTCCTTTAATCCTTTTAGATCCTCGATCAGCCTGTGCAACATATAGTCGGTATAAACTACCGTGTTATCATACGCATTAATTAACTCTTTTTTCGAACAATTCCCTAATTCTACACTATTACAAACGGGCTTAAACACTTCGAATTTAGCCGGATATTTCTTGCTATAAGTTGGGCCATGACTTGTACTTGTATGAAGAACAACAAATACTTTATCCTTTTTACTCGCTGATATCCGTTCTTTTAAACCTGTTAATAAAACCTCATCGTAAGCACATTCTTCACCTTTACAGTTTGCAGCAAGCTGGTCACTCGTTTCATATTCTTTAATATGTACCGGAGGCTCACCCCAATTGCTTGTACGCCATATTACATCAACATCATTTCTGTAAAGGTAATTTGGCAAAATTTCATATAAATCGTCCGTATTTTTATGCTCTAATAGACACTTTACTCCTGCTGTCGTATAGGTCGAACAAGAAGTTGCATCAAAATGATGAAGATTCGGTGTCTTTGAAAGCAAAGGATTTGTGTTTTTTTGATAGCCATATAGCGAAAAATTCTCCCTTCGAGCGGATTCACCAATAACCAAGACGACCACGGTCTTTTTGTCACTAGTAATTGTCGCATCCGGCAATAATATCTCCTTTTTATTTTTTTGATGTTCATGGATATAAAAACGTGATATATTGACAGTATAAGACCAAGGCATGGCAAGTGCACCTAAAGTCTTAGAATTCTTATCAATCCATAACCAATTAGTTGCATTCGCAAATATTAAAATAACAACAAATAATAACGAAAGGGAGGACGTAACCAAGAACTTCTTTGGTTTATCCTTTACTATGTTGGCTTTGATGATGAAAATGCTAGGAATAATACCCAGAACCAAGAGATACAAGATCATTCTCAGGGAAAAGAAACCACTCGACTCGGAATAGCGAGTATTCAATATATTGCCGATCATTGTTTCGTCCAAAATAACGCTATAGGTGTTAACAAAATAAACGGCAATGGAATTGATCAGAAAGAACAAAACAAGTATGGATTTCCCAAAGCGACGTGATAGCGAAAAAAATAAATAAAGTACAAAAGCGTTCATCACCAGCATCAAAACCATTAAACTACCAATCAGGATAATACCCCCAAAGCTCCTGTAGTCAACATTGTTAAAAACAAAAGTATAAAATGGAAAATGGAAGAATATAAAATTCAACACACTCATTAACAGGACAAAATGGACTAGTTTTAAGCTATTTTTTAGCATAAATGGTAACGATTCTAAAGAATGAAATAATTAACAGATAAATGTAAAATAAATTATTAGCAAATTATTATTAATTATCCTATCAGCCAATACAATACTCAAAATAAGGGAGTAAAATTTAATCATACCCTATTTACCAACTATTCATACGGATGTTGCCACGGGCTGCGATAGGGTTTGCGCAGCAACTGAGTTGCCTCGGGGTCATCAATACATATTTTTTGAGTTGGATCATAAACTAAAGGGCGATTCAGCTGCATCGACAAATTGGCCAAAATACAGCTTGCGGTCGATATATATCCTTCTTCAATATCCGCTATAGGAAGATGGTTGTTATCAATTGCCGATAAAAGATCAAGCATATGCTTTCTTGTAGCAGGAGCGGTATGAAGCTCTATTCGGTGTTCTGTAAGATCTTCGGGAAACTCCTCTTTTTCCAAAATAACATCTTGTCGAATGGATTCACCTTCTCCAATCGGGATAAATTCATATTTCATGACGCTCCCCTTCAAAGTACCTTTATCACCATATATAACGAATGCCCAAGGATAGTCTGGGTCTGCTGCTGAGCCCCATGTCCTATGCTGCCATACGCAATTAAGATCTTCGTATTCAAATATGGCAGTTTGAGTGTCTGCAATTGTCGATTTCCCACCTTTTTGAACATAAATCCCCCCTTTTGCATAAACGCTTTTGGGCCATTTAAGCTGCAAAAGCCAGCGCACTGTATCAAACATATGCATTCCCATATCCCCGGTTATTCCGTTCCCGTAGGCCATAAAAGTTCGCCACCAGCTCCCATGAGGTAGACCATCAAAGGTGCGCAAAGGTGCTGGCCCAGTCCAAAGTTCATAATCAAAGAATTCTGGCACTGCTTCGGTAGGTGGATTGCCATTCTTTCGCATATGGTAGTAACAACACATCTCTACATGAGAAATTTTACCGAGTAAGCCGCGATCGATCACACGATTCTTGGCATCGACAAGGTGAGCTGTGCTTCTGCGCTGAGTTCCTACCTGAACTTTTCTGTTATATTTCCTTGCAGCACGACAAATCGCATCCCCCTCAAGCACATCAACACTGATAGGTTTTTGCAAATAAAGATGAGCACCCGAACGTATTGCGTCAATAGCCTGCCTTGCATGCCAATGATCTGGGGTTCCAATTAAAACGAGATCAAATTTGTGATTAGCAAGCATCTCTCTATAGTCATTGTAAAGTTTCGGAACCTTTTTCGAAACCTGACGATCACTAATTAGACGCCCCGCTTCTTGTAAGTGACGGTTATCAACATCACATATTGCAACGACATCGACATCACGAACCTGAATTAAACGACACAAATCACTTCTGCCGTACCAGCCTGCACCAATTAACCCAACCCGAAATTTTTTTACGACATCTTTAAACGACAGCGCTTTGACTTGCAATGCTGACAAGGTTAGCACCGCCCCTGCTCCTTGGATAAATCTCCTGCGATTTAAATTGAAAGTACTCATAATTTAATGGTTTATTACCTAATATAAGAATAATAGGTAATAAACTATTAAAAAGCTGTCATTAATAGCATCCTACGTAAATGCTTAATTGCTTTTAAATAATACTTTTACTATCTTCGATAACGATTAAAACCATTAAACAACTATAATGCTTACAAAGAAGATTCTCTGTTTTGCTTTTGGCTACTTTTTGCTTACGCAGACATATGCTCAAAAGATCACATTGACACCAAATAATGTAATGCCTTCGCAGGTAGCTACTCAGTTAACAAACTTCAAGGGACAAAATGCACTACAGGTAAAAGGACTCACAGATGGTGAAAAAACAATGGCGCTGATAAAAGATATTGACTTCCATAACGGAGTGATCGAGGTAAGCATTGCGGGCCAGCCCATGGATCAAGCCGGAGAATCCGCCCGTGGCTTTGTTGGTATTGCTTTTCGAACAAGCGCCGACATCTCAAAATCAGAAATATTTTATTTACGTCCTACAAATGGGCGGGCCGAAGAACAATTGCGTAGAAACCATGCAACCCAATATATCTCTATTCCGGGATATCCTTGGGAGAAACTAAGGGAGGAGACTCCTGGGAAGTATGAGGCTTATGCTGATATGGGACCTGGGGAATGGATAAAAGTAAAAATTGAAGTCAATAACGAAAGGGCAAAACTTTATTTAAATGAGTTTTCTCAGCCAACTTTGATCGTTAATGATCTCAAACAGGGCAAAGATTTGCGGGGAAGCATTGGACTTTGGGTCGGCCCGGGCACTTTAGGCCATTTTAAAGATCTCACATTAGTTAAAGCAGATTGATAGTACACCAATTAACTTTATCTGAGTGACTATGATTTGATTTATCGACTTCGAACTAAACTGAATATAAAAAAGCCCTAGAGCGGGGAACTCTAGGGTCTTAGCCATATATTAACCTATTTTATGAAAAGTATTTGTATTAATAACGTCCGATTTCTCTATTTATTTTGTACAAAATAGCGATTTCTTATTTTTTTATTTTACAAAAACAATCTTCTATAATCAATGCTTTGATAATGCATACAAAGCGAATGTACCTAGCCAATGCGACCCCATATAGTCATCATTGTTTGTAATATTGGGCAAAGAGTACATTAAATGTTTATTAGCCAATTTGTGCAAGTAACTTAACTCAGGTAAAGCCCTTGCGATACCATTCAAACAATTTGCACGACTAAAATTAAGTCCATCCAAATGAACCAAATGTCCATCTGTCCGGTCTTTCACAATACCGGGCTCAAGATTAAAATTTGCACTAAACAGCTCTGGCATAAATACCTTCAGCCATTTGCGGTAATCCTCTTTTTGAAGTACCAAGCTCATACATAGCGCTTCCTCAAGACAAGGAGAAAGAAAATCACTTCCACTTGGCTCAAAAGAAATATTACAGCCTTTATCTTGGCTAAATAATCGTGAAGCATTAGTCATCAATGATTTTTCAAATGTCACATTCCCCGTGCTTCTCGCGTAGTCTAAAGACAACGAAATACCGAATGCAGAATTATCGTGGTATCCTGTTCTGATCGGATAAACCAATTTGGGCAGATACTCCTCATAAGATTTTACTACATGATTCACCAAAGGTTCAAGACTCATGGCCCAGCGTTTTGCATCTTTATATTTCCAAGTTAACAACTCTTTATGTAACTGTAGCAACCAAGCCCATCCATACGTACGCTCAAAATTTTTATTGTTCTTATCTTTGAAAAAAGCTAATTCGATCGCAACATTTTCTGCTGTAATATTTTGGTTTAATTGTTCCCGAATTTCTCCAGAACTATCCAAATTTGGAAATTCTTTCAAAATATGGACAATTGACCAATAACCATGTACAGAAGAATGCCAATCAAAACAACCATAGAAAATTGGGTGCAGTATGCGCGGTGATTTCAGATCGAGATCACTACCTAGCACCTGTCCGAGTTTATTAGGATACTCCACTTCGATGCAATGTAATGGTAAACTGAGCAAATGCTTCGCTTGAATACTATCCAAGACTAAAGGCTGATTATTTGTACTTGTGTTTACTTTAATTTGCGAATTATTATGGCAGGCTAAAACAGCAAATGAGACGCAAAGAATTCCTATTACTTTTTTCATATTTTTTTGAAACTGTCCGTTATCTAATCAAGTAATTGCTCAACTAATTTGGGAACAGCGACAGTAGCTGCCTCCTCAAAAAAAGTTATATTACGCAAGAATTTATTGTTTGGTATTTTTTTATCGATTAAAAATGTTTTACAATGATTGGGAGCAAATTCCTTGAGTCCAGCTGCAGGATAAACTTGCAAAGAGGTGCCTACAATTATTAAAATATCAGCTTCCGAAACGACAACGACAGCCTCTTCAATCGCTGGTACAGCCTCTCCAAACCAGACGATATTAGGTCTCAACTGACTGCCTTTTTCACACAGATCCCCCATTTTGATCTCATCCCCGGCAATTGGATAAACCAGTCGGTCATCAACAGAGGACCTTGCCTGATCTAGGCGACCATGCAAATGAATAACTTGAGATGACCCAGCTTGCTCGTGCAAGAGATCGACATTTTGTGTGATAACAATTACGTTGTATTTGGATTCCAGTTTAGCTAAAGCAAGATGAGCGAGGTTTGCTTGTGCAAGCGAAGCAGCTCTCCGTCTCAAATTATAAAACTCTTGAACCAGTGACGGATTTCTACGCCAGCCCTCAATAGAAGCTACTTCCATCACATCATGCCCCTCCCATAAGCCGTTTGCATCTCTAAATGTAGGTATACCACTTTCTGCCGAAATACCAGCTCCACTTAATACTACGATATTTTTCTTTTTCATCTAAATTTACTTCTTAATGAATTTAAAAATAGCCCTTTTAGATGACCATCTGGAGGAAGAACACCTGCCATCGATCATTCCTCTATCAGCAAAGTCGCATAGTCATTGGGAAGCTGTAACCGAATAGAATCTTTACTCGCTGCAGCCCGCCGATTCATTTCCTCAAAAGAACGTTGGTAATATACAAAAGCTTTATTTGTAATATGCAATTGCCTGGCATTTTGAATATGAAACCTATACCGATTGTTCTCCAATTTAACATGCTGATATATTCTATAGGTCACCACTTGAATTTGTATTTTATCAAAGTTTGAAATAATCTTCAAATTTGCAGGCTCATAAAAATATTTATCCTTGAAATACATGAATTCATTAGAATTGGCCAAGCTTATTAAAGATAAATTTCCGTGAACCACTTCGCTTACCAAAGAATCAGCCCGCAAGCGTTCAGTACTACTTCCATCTCCAGAATAGCAACAAATAAAAAGAAGAGCGAACAGCGGAATTAATGCAATTTGAACCAGATTCATGGGACTAAATTAATAAAAAATGCTATCGCGCCACAATTCAGGAGAAAATATAGCGCCCGAATAATTTAAAGGTTACTCTCAATAGCACCGGCCTTCTTATCCTTCGATAGTTCATAAGGCTATTTTACTGTTTACATAACAAGTTTATGCAGGAAAAATACATATAAATGCGCAGAGTTATATTGTTTAAGAGATAAATTGTGATACAACAACTAAATTGCTTCAATATTTTCAAAGCAGCATAAGTTGAATCTCCCATTTCAGAAATCTCCTATAATTGGCCATGTATGGATAATAAACTCGAGGGTACTCAGAAAGTTACCTATAACCTATTGTAATAGATGTTCGTTATTATTGGATATAAAAGCAAATTTATCTATGTTTGAGGGGTATGATTGAATTATATACAGATGGTGCTTCAAGTGGGAATCCAGGCCCTGGAGGTTACGGAACTATTTTAAGAACTATTTATACGGGCGATAATGAAACCTTTAAGGGAAAACTTATCGAAAAGGAGTTTTCGGGTGGTTACCGCAAAACGACCAACAACAGAATGGAACTAATGGCGGTTATTGTTGGCCTCGAGGCCTTAAAAAACTTGCATCAGCAAGTTACAGTGTATTCTGACTCCAAATATGTTATTGATGCCATTGACAAAAAGTGGGTATATGGCTGGATCCAAAAAGGTTTCGCGGGAAAAAAGAATAAAGATCTTTGGTTGCGTTTGATGACTGCCTATAGATTGCACAACGTACGCCTTGTCTGGGTAAAAGGTCACGCTGGGCATCCGTTAAATGAACGTTGCGATCGTTTGGCCGTTGCTGCAGCAAAGGATAAAGCGAACTGGAAAATCGACAGTGTCTTTGAAATGGAGGAAGCCAAATAAAAAGGGACATATTTTTTGCAATGCCCCTTTTTATTTTAATTTGATTATTCGCCGCTTTCTTTAGCCGCTAGATATCTTTCAGCTTCCAAAGCTGCCATACAACCTGTACCCGCAGCGGTGATAGCCTGACGGAAGACATTGTCCTGAACGTCTCCACAAGCAAACACTCCTGGTATATTTGTCGCAGTACTATCTGGTTTGGTGATCAAATAGCCTGTTTCATCCATATCCAATACTCCCGTAAAAAGATCCGTATTGGGCTTGTGCCCTATTGCAACAAAGAATCCTGTCACTTCTATGTCTTTTTCAGATTGATCCTTATTGTTAATAACGCGAATTCCAGTTACCACCTGACCATCTCCTAAAACCTCTTTTGCCTCAGAATTGTAATGCACTTCGATATTGGGCGTATTCATCACACGGTGAACCATTGCTTTAGAAGCACGGAACTCATCTCGGCGCACTAACATATGTACTTTTGAGCATAATTTTGCGAGATATGTAGCTTCTTCTGCGGCGGTATCTCCAGCACCAACAATAGCAACTTCCTGGTTTTTAAAGAAAAATCCATCGCAAACGGCACATGCAGAAACACCAAAACCATTATATTTTTGTTCAGATTCCAGACCTAACCATTTTGCGGTTGCTCCCGTTGCGATAATCACTGTATCGGCGGTAACTTGTACAGTTCCGTCGATTTCGACACGGTGTACGGTCCCTGTAAAATCGACTTTTGTAACATATCCAAAACGAACTGAAGTACCAAAGCGCTCAGCTTGTTCACGTAGATCTTCCATCATCACCGGCCCCGTAATACCTTTTGGATAACCTGGAAAATTGTCCACTTCAGTGGTTTGTGTCAATTGCCCTCCCGGAACAATACCGGTATAAACTACTGGTTTCATATCCGCACGTGCCGCATAAATCGCTGCAGTATAGCCTGCTGGCCCCGAACCAATAATCAAACACTGTATATGCTCAACTTCTTGTTTGAATTCCATAATACTTTTTCTAAGCTATTAATTAAAGTTATTTTTTAAATTTATCTTGCAATCCTTTCAACATGTCCAAGGAAATGCTCTGTGGCGCCTCCTCATTTTGTTTGTTGAACTCTTTTTTCGCAAGTTTTTTATCTTCCGCTGAATGAGCTACAGCCGCTTTAGCTTTTTGCTCGTTCTTCTCCTTTTTGTACCTATTCCAGATATTTTCTAGCACTTTTTTGGTATACAATGGAAAATCTCCATTTTGCATCCAAGCATAGTAGCTCGGCTCCTGCTCAAATACCTCCACAATTGGTTTTCCTTTGTGTTTTCCAAAATTGATCGTTTCCAACCCGTCGGCATTGTAAACAAGACGTCCGGCAAAATCCACCGGCTTACTTAAATTTGTAAATGCATGTAAAGCTTCCACATCGTTGACGACTGGATGAGACACCACACCATGTTTATCTTCAAAAGCCGCACCTTCATACTTCGTCAACTGCGCTTTCAAAACTTCGTAAGTTGCGCGTACATCCGCTTCAGCAGTATGTGCATTTTCGAGGTTTTCATTGCAATAAAACTTGTAGGCAGCTTTCAAGGTCCTTTGTTCCATTTGATGAAAGATATTTTGAACATCCACAAATGCCCTACCCTCCAATGAAAAGTCAACACCAGCCCGTAAAAACTCCTCCATCAACATTGGCACATCAAACTTATTGGAGTTATAACCCGCTAAATCTCCATCCGCAATAAAAGCAGCTAGTTCTACTGCTATTGCTTTAAAATTAGGAGCGTCTTTCACATCCTCATCATAGATGCCATGGAAAAAAGAGGATTCCGCCGGAATAGGTATTTCGGGATTAATCTTCTTAGTATAGACTGTTTCTTCTCCACTGGGCATCACTTTCAGAAATGACACTTCAACAATACGATCGGACGCCACATTAACGCCTGTAGTTTCCAAATCGAAAAATACCAATGGCCTTTTTAATTTTAATTCCATGCTGGATAGTTCACTTTTTTATCAAAAACCAAAAATACAAAGTAGTATTCGATTTTTGTAGTCTAAGAAATTTAATTTACAACCGCTTGATGAACTGGTTCTTCCTGGCTTATTTTACCAACAACAACTTTCACCATTGCGTTAAAGTCCAAATATTTATTGGCAATATCATACACCTTCTCAGGCGACATATTTCTAATCTGATCCATATAATAGGAATAATATGTTAACGTCATCTCATTTAACAATACACTTTTAAACTTATCGGCATGCGAAAAGATACTTTCCAATGATCCTAACATCGAACCTTCCATATAGGTTTTAACAAGATTCACCTCCTCTTCAGAGGCCAATTTTGCTTTTAACAAGTTGATCTCTTTTTCAATCTCTTCCAAAGTCGCTTGCGTTACATCCACCCCAACTTCGGTTACAATGGTCATAAACCCTGTATGTTTGAGGGTAGCAACGGCCGAACCAATACTATAGGTATAGCCTTTTTCTTCTCGAATATTCCGCATGAGACGAGAACCAAAAAAGCCTCCTAACAGGGTATTAACAAACTGTAGTGCAGGATAATCAGGATGTGTTCTTGAAATGGTTTGACAACCTAAGCGAATCGCCGACTGCAAGGCGCTATCTTTCTCCTCATAGGCTAGTTCAGAGGAACCTTGAATCAACACAGGTTTTTCTACGGAAATCAAAGGCGCCCCGTACCACTCCTCTCCAAAAATCTGCTCGAGTTCTTGCAAAAGCTCATCGGAAACGTTTCCAGAAACAATTAACGTGCAATTGCCAGGTACAATTTCTTTCCGGTACAACTCAATTAATTGCATGCGCGTAATCGTGTCATAATCTTCTAGCTTCGGCGTCCGTCCATAGCGATTACCCGTACCGAAGATCAGGTTATAGAATTTACGCCGCGCCAGATAATCATTTTTCTGAATAGAAACTTGAAACTTCTGTTTGTTGTTACGTAAATAGGTATCCAGCTCCTGCTGTGGTATCGATGCCTCCGTAAGAATATCTTTTACAAGAGGTAGAAGTACTTGACTATGTCTATTCAAAGTATAAAGGGATAGAGAAGTCACGTCAAAAGAGTATTCAGGAACTAGAAATGCTCCATAAAAATCCACTTTATCCGCAATCTCTGCACTGGACATTGAGTTGGTCCCCTCTTTAAGTAAAGCATTTAAAGCACTATTTAACAAAGGGTTCTCTGTCTGTCCATCAAGATAGGCATTGTCAAAAATCCATTCGATACGCACCAACTCTTGCTCAGGCGACTGGAAAATATAAACTGGCAAACCGTTTCCAAATTGTTTCTTTATCGGTTCTTTTAAACTGATGTTTCCAATTTCACGAAACACAGGTCCTTGCGTTCTATCCAACATATATAGCCTCCTCCATTTTTGATTTATATAGTAATATCGAAGCATTCTCGGGTCTAAAAATTGCTTGTGCCTGGCGTTGAACCTCCTCGGCACTTACCAATAGGTATTTCGAGACCTCAGTGTTGATACCATCTGCATCGCCTAGCAACTCATGGTAAGCTAAATTCATTGCTTTATCCAAAATGGACAACTCCGCAAAGACATTGGTCGATTCGATTTTATTTTTCACCTTTTCCAATTCCTTCATAGGTACTAATTCGGATTTTATAATCTCCAATTCAGACCACACCGCCCGCTCAGCTTCGTCAAGCGAAACGCCCGCAGTTGGCTTCCCTTCTATAACAAAAAGGTTACTATCTATGCTTCCCATCACATAAGCATTTATCTCACTAAATAACTGCCCCTCTTTAACCAACCGTCGATACAAACGAGAAGAAGAACCTCGAGATAAAATATCTGATAAAAGATCCATGGCAAAATAACCTTCTTCCAATCGTGCTGGCCCGTGAAATGCCATGTAGAGTGCATCAAGAGGTACCTCTGCCCAAATAGTTTCACGCCGCATTTCCTGCTGTTCTGGTTCTTTCGGCAATTGACGATTATATTTTATACCAGGTTCAATATCACCAAACCATTTTTGGGTTAAAAACTTAACTTCTTCAAAATGTACATCACCAGAAACAACCATTATTGCATTCTGCGGATTGTAATGTAATTTGAAAAACGCTTTCACATCTTCCATTGTAGCTTCTTCGATATGACTCAATTCCTTGCCGATCGTTGCCCAGCGATACGGATGTACCTGATAAGCTAAGGGTCGCAACTTAAGCCATGCATCCCCATAAGGTTGATTCAAGTAACGCTGCTTAAACTCTTCGATCACTACATTCCGTTGTACTTCGAGACTTTGTGCTGAAAAAGCCAAACTCAACATCCGGTCCGACTCTAACCACAACGCTGTCTCTAGATTTGATGAGGGCAATGTGATGTAATAATTGGTGATATCGTTGCTTGTGAAAGCATTATTCTCTCCTCCAACTTTTTGCAATTCAGTATCAAAATTAGGAATATTGATACTTCCACCAAACATCAGGTGCTCAAATAAATGGGCGAATCCGGTTTGCTCTGGCGACTCGTCCCGTGCACCCACATCGTATAACATGTTGACACAAGCCATAGCCGTATTGTGGTCCTCGTGAACCAAAACACGGAGCCCGTTTTCTAATATAAATTTTTGATAAGAAACCATCTAATTTTTTTCGGCGTTTTTAAATCCAGTTAATACCTTTTCGTAATAAAGATAAGGTCTTGGCTTCTTCGGAGCCGGCTTCAGGACGATAATCATATGCCCAATTGGCTTGGGCTGGTAAACTCATCAATATCGACTCTATACGTCCATTCGTTTCTAACCCAAATTTAGTACCCGAGTCCCATACAAGGTTAAATTCTACATAACGACCGCGACGTATTAGCTGCCAGTTTTTTTGTTGTTCGGTAAAAGTTTTATGCTGGTTCTTTTCAACTAGTGTTGTGTAGGTCGGCGCAAAAGTGCGGCCGAGATCACATGAAAAAGCAAAAATCTCATCCATACTAAGCCCTGTATTTTCAGTATTTAACTTGTCATAAAAGACACCGCCCACACCGCGCGTTTCTTGTCGATGACGAATATAGAAATAGTCGTCGGCCCATTTCTTAAATTTACCGTAAAATGTATTATCGTGCTTATCGCATACCGCCTTTAGTTGTTGATGGAAATAACGGGCATCTGTTTCATCAACATAGTGCGGTGTCAGGTCTATTCCTCCGCCGAACCAACGAATCTGATCGTTTAGCTCAAAATAGCGAATATTCATGTGTATAATCGGCACCAATGGATTATTGGGATGAATCACAATCGAGACACCTGTAGCAAAAAAGTCATCTTCATTTACTCCGAACGATGTTTTAAGCGTTTCAGGCAACTTCCCATAGACAGCAGAAAAATTAACCCCGCCTTTTTCTAAAATACGACCATTTTGAATAATTCTAGTACGACCGCCCCCGCCGCCTTCTCTCTCCCACAGCTCCTCTTCAAAACGCGCCGATCCATCTAATTCTTCCAGCGCCCGGCATATTTCATCCTGAATTTCTTTATAAGCTAAAGCAATTGCTTCTTTTTTTATCATCTATTTTCTTACAAAATTTTTATGTTAATTTTTCGCTCAAAGCTTGAATAATTTTAGACGAAGGAAGATGCTCATATAAAATTTGATGTACAGCATCACATATAGGCAATTCAACATCATATTTTTTGGCGTATTCCTGAATACAAGCAGAAGCATAATACCCTTCAGCTACCATATTCATTTCTAATTGCGCGGACTGTACGCTATACCCTTTTCCGATCATATTGCCAAAAGTCCTATTTCTGCTGAACTGAGAATAAGCTGTTACTAAAAGATCTCCCAAATAGGCCGATGTATTTACATCACGTGAGGTATCACCATCCACTTTGCCAACAAACCGCCGCATTTCTCGGATTGCATTGGACACCAATACAGCCTGAAAATTATCACCATAGCCTAATCCATGACAAATACCTCCAGCCAAAGCATAAATATTTTTTAATACTGCTCCAAACTCAATTCCAAGTACATCGACAGACAAAATGGTTTTGATAACACGTGAGGATAAAAACGAGGCCACCAAAGCCGCACTATCTAGATTTTTACATCCGAAAGTTAAATAAGACAATTTACCTAAGGCCACCTCCTCGGCATGGCAAGGACCTCCCACCACACAGATCTGGTCTATATTAACCGAATAGCGCTGCTCCAAAAACTCACCGATAATCAAATTATCTTTAGGAATAATCCCTTTGATAGCCGAAACAACAATTTTATCACTGAAGTCTTCCTTGGTGACATTTGCTAATGCATCTTTCAAATAAGCAGCGGGAGTATTCAAAATCACTATATCTGAATTCGCAATCACATTTTTCGCATCAGTATCAATCGTAGTAATGTTAAGGTCAACTGATACGCTGCTCAAATACGTAGGATTATGCTTAAACTTCTGGATGTATTCTGCGTCCTCCCCTTTTCTAACCCACCAAAAAATATGTTTATCTTGGTCATTTTCGCATAGCATCTTGATCATAGCTGTAGCCCAGCTTCCGCTACCAATTATACCAATCTTTTTCCCCTGCATGTCTTTAATTTGTTTTCGGAAGCAAATATACTTATTTACTGGCTAGATATACGATTCACGCGGCGAGATATGATATTTTCGTTACTTTCTAAGTAAATAAACCTTTCCAAAAACCGATCTCCAACCCAACAAAATACTCGTTATCCTCCATTTTTATAGGATATACATGTATAAAATTATGCTGTTCCGGATTCCCCTTTCCCGTCGCAAGGTCGAATTCATGGCGATGAAAAGGACAGATTATTTTTCCTCGCTCACACCAGCCATTTTTCAACATGGCGCCAGCATGTGGACATTTTCGAGAGAAGGCATAGATTTGATTTTCGAACCAAGTAATACAAATAATTTTCCCTCCGAATTTATGCTCGCTAACACCATGTTTTTTTAGAATTTCGGCGTGTTCAATTTTGTACCAATGAACCATGTGACAAGATAGCTAAAAATTACAGTGAATTTTCTATCTTTGTGGAATTTCAAAAATTTGCACTATATATGGCTTTACAATGCGGTATCGTGGGTTTACCAAACGTTGGTAAATCAACATTATTTAACTGTTTGTCGAACGCGAAAGCGCAGGCAGCAAACTTTCCATTTTGTACAATTGAACCAAATGTTGGGGTTATTACCGTACCGGATGCCCGTCTTAATAAATTAGCTGAATTAGTCAACCCACAACGAATTGTTCCAAATACAATAGAAATCGTCGATATCGCCGGTCTTGTTAAAGGAGCATCAAAAGGGGAAGGCTTAGGCAACCAGTTCCTAGGAAACATTCGTACGACAAATGCCATTATACATGTTTTAAGATGTTTTGACGATGGTAATGTTATCCACGTCGATGGTTCTGTAGACCCTATCAGAGATAAAGAAATCATCGACACTGAACTACAACTTAAGGATCTGGATACAGTTGTAAAACGTATTCAAAAGGTTGAGAAAATGGCCAAAACAGGTGGGGATAAAGATGCAAAAAGAACATTTGATATTTTATCAATTGTGAAAGATCATCTCGAATCCGGAAAATCTGCACGTACGGCAGCGATCGACGAGGAAGATTTCGAGTTTATTCAGGATCTAGCGCTGTTGACAGCCAAACCTGTACTTTACGTATGCAACGTGGACGAAGGATCAGTCAATACAGGAAATGCTTATGTAGAACGGGTTAAAGAGGCTGTTAAAGACGAAAAAGCTGAAGTATTGGTGATTTCTGCGCAGATCGAATCAGAAATTGCTCAACTGGAAAGCTATGAAGAACGCAAGATGTTCTTGGACGATCTAGGTTTGGAAGAATCTGGTGTGCACAAGTTGATCCGTGCTGCGTATTCTCTCTTAAATTTAGCGACGTATTTTACAGCTGGCGTACAGGAGGTTCGTGCGTGGACAATCGAAAATGGCTTTACAGCTCCTCAAGCTGCAGGTGTTATACATACCGATTTCGAAAAGGGATTTATTCGTGCTGAGGTAATCAAATACGACGATTTCGTCACACTCGGATCGGAGAGTGCAGTGAAGGAAGCTGGAAAATTATCCGTAGAAGGAAAAACCTATATTGTCCACGATGGTGATATAATGCACTTCCGCTTCAACGTGTAACGCTCATGTGTTCTAGAGTCAAAAAACAAAAATAGGCAGTAAATAATTTACCGTCTATTTTTGTTTTTATCACCCCGCCTTTATAAAAGGTATTAGTTCACACTACACGGCAGGCTAATTGAATCTACATTGGCGCGCGTCTGATGGAGCATTATACCATACACCCAAATTTATACCACCTTAAGGCGATATCGACCATGTTACCATAATTTGAAAACGCGCTTACATGACCGCTAAAATTCTGTCATGCGTATCTAAATAGCTTAATTGGGATGAGCTTCGATAAACACTGGCTATTTTACAAAATAGCGATGTTCAATTACCTCCACTTTTTTGATGTCCTTGTCTTCCAAAACTTTTTTCACATCACAATGACCAGTCACTCCTCGGTAAATTAAAGCTCCGCCAAGTGTTAATCCAGAAAATCCCGTCAATGGCGATTTGATTAGTTTTTTGACACCCATACCTAAAATAAAGCCCCCTGCAATGACCGATAAAACCCGTTCAGAGGTACCAATATTTTCTTCGATGCAATCGTCTTCTATTTTCGTCTTGATCTTGTCAAATGCAAATGTTAGTAGGTTACTCATAATTCTCTATGTTTTAAGTCTATTATCATATAAACAAATGACAGTCCAAAAAAGTTTAAGAATAGCATATAGATTTTATGTTGTTTCTCCAACAACAACTCTTATATTCGTATTTAGAAATTTCAAACACATGCAAATCAAAAAATATTCAGGTGAAATAGTACCTTTCAACGGTGAAGCTTTACGCAAATCGCTTAATCGTTCTGGTGCCAATGCGGATGAGGTCAATCAAGTTTACGATAAGGTTCTCAACGAAATATATGATGGAATTTCAACTAGAGAGCTATATAAGCTTGCATTTGACACTTTGAAAACTGTTCGAGCCTCCTATGCAGCTCGCTATAGTTTAAAGAAGGCACTTCGAGAACTCGGACCAGAGGGCTTTTATTTTGAAAAATACATTGCGCACATTTTACAGTCAATGGGCTACAAAAGCACGACCGGACAAACCGTGCAAGGGCATGCTGTTTCACATGAATTAGATGTCGTGGCATATAAAGATGGAAAATTAATTACTGCAGAATGCAAGTTTCGCAATGATATTGACGCTAGAATTTCGGTGACAACTCCGATGTATTACCTGTCCAGATTTAAAGATATCAGCAATATCAATTATCAGTTCTTTGGAAAACAGCTGCAGTTTCATGAAGGATGGCTAATCACAAATGCGTACTTTACCTCCGATTCGATTGATTTTGCCAAATACTATCAAATTAACTTGTTATCGTGGGATTATCCCAAAGATAATAGTATTAAAAAAAGAGTAGACAAAGCTGTCTTCTATCCGATTACATGCCTAACAACACTTTCTGACACTGAAGAGCAGCAACTACTCAAAAACCAGCTAATTTTGGTAAAAGACCTTGTCAACAATCCTGAAAAACTTGACCTCTTAAACCTCGCAAGAGAGCGTAAAGAAAAAGTTTTAAATGAGGCTCATGAACTCTTGAACTACAAAGTGGAAGAAGAGTATTAGGAAATCTCACATTAAATACATGGAATGCGGCAGTAACTAAATCTTGGAGGGATGATATATTTTACCATACCTAACAAATTCGCTTAAATCAGTCTTATCCCAAAATATACCATAAATAGCCGCTCCTGATCCAGACATGGAAGCATACACTGCACCTTTTTGATATAAAGCTTCTTTAATTTCCTTCAACAATGGATAACGCTCAAATATACCATCCTCAAAATCATTCCGAATGTGAAACTTCCATTCCTGAATAGGCAGACGTATTGCTTCTTCCAAATTAATTTCGGGTATCTTAGGTTGTACACCTGCATAGGCTTCAGCAGTGGAAATATGGATATTAGGCATGATTACCGCAATATGATAGGCATCAAGGTTCAAATCCAAAGGCTTAAAATCAGTACCGATACCTGTTGCAAAAACTGGATTATTCGCAACAAAAAAAGGACAGTCGGCTCCAAGTCTGGCCGCATAACCTTCTAGCTGCTCATTGCTGAGATTCAGGTGGAAAAGCGTATTAAGTCCCTTTAACACAAAAGATGCATCTGCAGAACCTCCACCCAATCCCGCTCCAATTGGAATTTGTTTGATCAAATCGATCGAAACACTTGAAATATCATGATCCTCTTTTAGCAATAGAAAAGCTCTTAAACAAAGATTGTCAACACGATTTCCTGGAATATGTTCTCCTTGCATATTTAATATAGTTTCCGCCGAGTCAATCTCTAATAGTTCGATAATGTCGTAAATTGGCAACGGGTAAAGAACACTATTCAGCTCGTGATAGCCATCTGGGCGCCTCGCAATTACTTGCAGTCCAATATTTATTTTTGCGTTTGCAAAAAGTATCATTTGAGTTTATCTAGATTGTATATTTCAAAATTAATAGCTCACCAATGAATAGATGTTGTCACTAAACCTGGATAATCTACCTTTCGCTTTTAAAAAGTCTAAAGAGATAATAAAGCTATAAGCGACAATCTCTCCTCCCAATCTTTCAATAAGCTTACTAGCTGCAACAACTGTTCCGCCTGTAGCCAACAGATCATCATGAACCAATATTCGGCTTCCTTTTTTGAATGCATCTTCATGAATTTCAATCGTCGCCTGACCATATTCCAGTGCATAAGACTCAGATACTGTCTTAAAAGGTAATTTGCCTTGCTTTCTAATTGGAATAAAAGGTAAGCCTAATCTGTTTGCCAGTAAAAATCCAAATAGAAATCCACGGCTCTCAATTCCAGCAATCGCATCGATCTCTACACCTTGTAATTGATCAACAATCGAATCAATCATTTCACTGCACAGTGCCGCGTCTTTCAATAAAGGTGTGATATCTTTAAACACAATACCAGGTTTAGGAAAATCCACAATATCCCGGATTTCCAGTTTCAATTTATCTTGAATCATTTTCAAATATTAAATAAGGTGCGATCTTGGCAATAGCTAAATCTGAAAGCGTTCCTATTTTTGTCAGATCCTCTATATTAACATAATTTCCATGCTGATCCCGATAATTAATGATCAGTTTCGCATCTTTGGCGCTAAGATACGGATGTTTGGCCAATGAAGCTGCATCGACCTTATTAATATTGATTTTTTTGATTTCATCTAAACTTGACACAACAATATAGTCTTTAATGAGATCATAAGTTTCTGCTGGAACACCATAAACTTCTTTTAACTGTTCAATACGGTAGAATCCTCCCAGTACATCTTTATATTTCAGAATGCGTTTGGACAGAACTGAACCTATCCCTTTAAGAGTCATCAAAGCCGTAGTGTCACAGGTATTTATATCAATAAGTTCAGCTGTATTCCTTTCGAATTTATCATACAACAAAGACGTTCTTTTTTGCTGTTTGGTTATTGCCGTATCGGGAATTGTTTTTATGCGGATATAGGGTTCCAGTCGCTTGTAAAGTCGATCATTAATGGAATAGATTTTTTTTAGATCGGTCTTTTGTCTAAATCGTCCTCCTTTATTTTCGTAGTTTTTCAATACCGCAATCTGTTTATCAGAAAGCCCCAATTTATGCCAATCGGCATGCGGTAAATCATTTGGGTCGAAGTAGAATAGTTTACTATCATCCAAAACAGTATTTGGATTTACTGACAACTCTCTTTCATTATTAGTTAAATAGGCTGAATTTCCCACCTCTTGTTTTGTCGAACTTGAGAGCTCAAGAGAGTCATGAAAGGATTGTTCAAATAGCTTGGCCTGATTTGGAATTGTATCAATTGTGTTGCTTTTAAGCAAGGCATAGATTGTGAAAAACAATACGATAATCACCAAAATTATGAAAAACCCATTTTGCTCTGTTTTATTAAATTTAAAATACGTCAATAGCCTCTTCATAAGCCGCTGATAATTGGGTTTTTAAATTTAATAAATTATAAGGAAAATAAAAAGGAGGTTATTAAAATTAAAAACCTCCTTTTCAACAGTTATTATCTACAAAGAGATTTACAATTTAGATTTATCCACTTTCTCCACTTGGCTACCATCCTTTAAAGTCTTTGAAATGGCATCAAATGGTCTAGAAACAACCTCATCTCCTTTTTTTAATCCAGAAATGACTATGATGTTTTTATCATCTTGAATCCCTGTTTTCACTAAAACTTGTTTAACCGCTTTATCTTTTAAAACAAATACATACTCTTCAACTTTCTTATTGGTAGTTGTAGAATCTTTGTCATCAGAGCGTACAGTCACCGATTGAATGGGAACGACCAATCCTCTAGCATGTTTTGTAAATATCTGAACAGTTGCAGAAAGCCCCGGTTTAAATGGAGACGCAACATTCTCTCTCATCAAATCCTGATAAGATTCTGCACTGATACGAACCTTTACATTAAAATTTGTCACCTGGTCAGTTGACGACGTGGACGCAGTGGTTGTTGCTATGTTTTTAGATGAACTAGCAATTTCGGTCACCACGCCTTTAAACTTTCTGTCCTTAAAAGCATCAACTTCGATCTCAGCTTGATTGCCTACTCTTACATTATTGATGTCATTTTCATTTACATCAACATTCACCTCCATAGAACTCATATTGGCTATGCGCATAATTTCCGTACCTGCCATCTGTGCCGTACCCACCACACGTTCTCCTTTTTCGATAGATAAAAGTGATATGATGCCGTCAGAGGGCGCATAAATGGTCGTTCGATTTAAATTGTCCTGCGCTTCCTTTACCGACGCTTGCGATTGGTCAATACCATATTTCGTAGAACGTACTGTTTCTCGCTGCGCCTGAATAGACGCCTGTGCAGCGAAATATTCAGCTGAACTTTTATCCATCTCCGCCGCAGAAATAACACGCTTTTCAAAAAGTTCCTGATTCCGTTTATATGTAGCGGCAACATTCTTAAAGTTCTCTTCCTGTTGTTTTAATTGTTGTTGTGCAGCTGCTAGATTAGCGCGCTGTGAATTCATAGCTGCTACAGACCGATCATAGCCAGACTGCAAGATATCGGGTTTTATGCGGCAGAGAACTTGCCCCTTTTTAACTAAATCACCTTCTTTTATATTAAGTTCAACCACCTCGCCTGACACTTCGGAACTTAACTTCACCTCCACCTCGGGTTGAATTTTTCCACTTGCGGAAACTAACTCATCAACATCCACTTCCTTTACCACATCCACGGCGACTTTAGTAATATCTCCTTTACCAAACCATCCGACTTTAAAACCGATAAAGCCAAGGATTGCCAGGAGTACGACAATGATCAATATAATTTTTCCTATGCTACGTTTTTTCTTTGCCATTTCTTTTGTTGGATCAAATAGGTTAATTGTTATCGAATTGAATTGGATTTCCAATGTAATAATCGATGATCTTTGATCGGAATATTACATTATATTTTGCTTGGATAAGATCAAATTCAGCCTTATTTCGTTCAGTTTGCGCGGTGAATAATTCAAGCGAATTAGCCATGCCTATATCATAGCGTTCCTTGGTCGCCTTAAATGCTGTTTCAGCGCTCTCAAATGCCACAGTGGCGGAGCTGTACCGCTGTTTGGCCGCATTCACATCGAGCACTGCCTGATTAACCGCTTTATTCAAGTTATTCTTTGCTAATTGCTCATTAGCTTTAGCTTGCTTAAAACCAATCTTTGCTTTGGCAACATTCACTTTATTCTGATTCCTAGAAAAAATTGGAACGGCGAGAGATAAACCTGTAAAGAAAGATTTGTTATCGGATAGTTGTTGACCAAAAGGCACCCTAAATAAGGTTGCGGGATCCAATGGATCCGTCTGTCTAGTTGTTGCAGAAGAATAATTTGTACCATAACTTACATTCAAATTGACTGTAGGATAATACCCGCCTTTTGCTATGTCTATTTGCTTTAATGCCACCTCTTTATCCAGGGACGACTTGCGGATATCAGGCTGCAATGTTAAAGCCTTTTGGTATATATCGACCGCATTTTTATCCTCAGCATGAACCAATACCGATTCTAAGTTCGGACGTTCTAAAGAAATTGCGGTTTCAGGTGGCATCTCCATCAATTGCTTTAAGGTCAACAAAGACATTTCATATGAATTCTTCAAATTCACTTTGTTCAATTCATTCGTAGCGACCTGATTTTTCGATTTCGCAAGATCAGCAATAGTTTTATTTCCGACTGCAAACTGAATGGAATCCAAAGAGAATTGTTGCTTTGATAAAGCGATCTGATCCTCACTGGCAACCATCATTTCATGATTGGTAATAGCTTCCAAATAATTCACTAATACATTTAGAATTAGATCATTTTTTATCTTGTCTACCTGCGTCGCTGTGGACTCTAACTGCAATTTACTTGCTTTTATCTGATTGACCTGTTGAAAACCCTGAAATAAATTGACACTCGATCCCACTGAGCCACTAGTTCCTTTCGTCCAGGTGTTATTGACAATTCGTCCGGAAGTTAAATCGAAACCAAAACCATAACGGAAACTTTGATCCACGGAGGCACTTAGGTCTGGTAAGAGATTGCTTTTCGCTTGAAATACATCTTGAGCAGCTAAATCTTTATTCAATTCCGCTTGTTTAATTTGTACATTGCGTTCCAGGGTCATACGAATAGCATCAGCCACCCCAACCACCTGTTGCGCGCGAACCAAGTCATTAGTTCCTAAAAGTAATCCAGTAAATATTACTGCAGAATAATAAAATCTTTTCATGTCCATATGTAGAACCATACATTTTTTCTTTAGATTTGATCTTCATTTATCGGTTATGTATTTTGTCAAATCTCCATTCTTCCTAAGATGGCTATATTCCAAATCAATATGGCATATGCCACGCCATGATAAAAAAGTCTACCTTACATTTGATGATGGTCCAATTCCTGAAATTACACCTTTTATACTCGATATCCTAAAAAAATATCAGGCAAAGGCAACATTTTTTTGTGTTGGTGAAAATATTAAAAAAAATCCACATTTGTTTCAACGAATTTTAGCTGAAGGACATCAGGTAGGCAACCATACTTACAATCACCTTAAAGGCTGGGAAACAAATGATGAACAATATTTGATGAATGTTGCGCAATGTCAGGAACTGACACAGACCGATCTTTTTCGTCCTCCTTATGCCAAAGCAACAAAATCACAACTGCGACAACTCTATCAAAGCTATAGGGTTATCATGTGGGATATTATGTCGGGCGACTTCGATCTGAATTTGAGTCCGCAAAAATGCCTAGAAAACGTTTTATCTAATATTAAAAATGGCTCTGTTATCATTTTTCATGATAATATCAAAGCCATTCCCCGTGTCAAATATGCCCTACCTAAAACGATAGAGTTTTTGTTAAAAAACAACTATCAGCTTGCGAGAATAGATTAAGATTTACCTCGGGCAAAAGTGACTTCGGATTCGTAATACTTACCAACACTAACACTAAAATAACCCAGCGCATTATTGCTCAGATTTGAAATAGGATTGGACGGTGAAGCCGCACCAGGATTAATCATCTGAAAGCTATTCCAGTAATTGTAGGCCCCTACATCGATACACTGACGGAGAATACGCACCCGATCACCAACTTTTAGATCCCTATCGCGGTCTATAATATCGTGCTGTACTTCAAGCCCATTATTAAATTTATCGCTAAAAACATCAATAAACCTTAATTTACCACTATTCACCGACATTTTATACTTATAATAATTACCTTTTTCTGGTGGGTCAATGAATACAAGCGTTGGGTAATAAATTGTGTCTGTAAATATAACCCGCTCCGATAGCCCTATAGAATCTACATCTACATAACTTGGCACCTTTGATGTTCCAACGATTTCCCTTCCATCGGCTGTCCGTACCTGCAACTGGTATGTGACCTTCTCTTGTAAACGCAAGCTCTTATTGGTATAAACGCCATCTTTCCCCGCTAAAAAGGTGTAAGTGCGATTATTCTGCATATTTGTAATGATCACCTCCGCGTCAGTTATCGGTGAAAACAGAGAGTCTTTGATCCTTACGACCTTTTGAATACTAATTTCATGCTGTTGATCCGAGACCATTAGGTCGGCTGTGATAACCAACTGACCTGTATTTTCTGGCAACTCCAGATCGATCTTATCTTCGCATCCCCATAGTGTGACTAGTGCAACAACGATGGCACCCAATATCTTCTTCATTCTTTTTTAAAATTTAAAGTTCCAAGTAATCGATGGTATAGTCCCAAATAATGCTATTCGATAAATCTCAGTGACATTGGATTGCCCTTCTTTTTCTCTGAAGTCAATCAAATAGGCATTTTTTCTATTATATGCATTGTATAACCCAAAAGATAAGCTGGAGTAACTATTCTTTGTTCGCTTGATATCATACGTTGCTGCCAAATCTAGGCGGTGATAATCAGGCATCCGCTGGCCATTCCTTTTATCGTAGTAAAAAATTGCACGGTCGTCAACAAAATATTTACCCGCAGGCATGGTAACGGCATCCCCTGTATAATAAACGAAATTAGCACTAAGGTTCCACTTCGGATTTAGTTGATACTGTCCTACAAGGGCTATATTATGGGTTTTATCCTGACGAGCGTTAAACCATTCACCATTATTGATCTGCTCGAATTGCCTTTCACTTTTCGATAAAGTATAACTAAGCCAACCACTGAATCGTCCTAATCTCTTTTTTAGGAACCATTCGATTCCGTAAGCTCGACCTTTTCCAAACAACAATTCTCCTTCCAACAATTCATTTGCCTGCAAATCGGCTCCGTTTCTATAATCGATCTGATTTTTCAAATCGCGATAATAACCTTCCACAGAGAATTCATATCTGTTGGAGGCGAAATTCCGAAAGTAGCCAAGTGAATACTGGTTGGATAACTGGGGCTTAATTGTATTGTTACTCAATACATATTGATCAGTTGGCAGACTGCTCGTCGTATTACTCAATTGATGCAAATATTGAACATTTGTGTTAAAAGATGCCTTTAAAGTGGCTAAATTGCTGATAGCGTAATTCAGCGATACACGAGGTTCCAGATAAAAGTACTTTTTCTCCATTTTGTTATTACCCACGTAGGTTGAGTCTACCACCTCTCCATTATTATCGAATGCATAGAAAGTGCCAGGCCCCAAAGTGGCATAAGCAGAAGCCCGCAGCCCGTAATTTAATTTTACGCGGTCTGTGACGGACCAGTCATCTGTTAGATAAGCTGCTACATCGGCACCTTTTCGATGTTGAATCTGTAATGAATTCACTTTCGAATCCTCGCCGGCTTCGATACTTGCTGGTCGGACCTCTTGTAGTGCTCCCTGTAATCCAAATTTTAAATTGTGACCGTCAGAAAGGCTGTATTGAAAGTCTTGTTTAAAATTGTAATTATAGATATCAGAACGAATTTTAAAATTGCTATCGTCCTCAATTTTAACCTGATAATTAAATTTGCTAAAAATGAGCGTTGTATTGCTGAATAGTCTATTGTTCCAAACATGGTTCCAACGCATTGTGCCGGTAGCATTTCCCCAATTGAAATCAAACAAATCATGATAAGCCATGGCATCCTTGCCAAAATATCCTGAGAGATAAAGGGTATTTTTATCATTGATCCGGTAATTTAGTTTTGCATTGAGGTCGTAAAAAAATAATGCGCTCTTCTTTATGTTTTCATCATTTGAAAGTTTTAAGAAAAGGTCTGCATAAGTACGCCTGCCGGAGATCATAAATGAACTCTTCCCCTTTTGGATTGGCCCCTCCACTTTAAGTCTTGAAGCGATAAGCCCCAAGCCCCCTTCTACATTGAAATGCTGGTTATTTCCATCTAGAGTTGTTATTTCCATTACAGATGATATTTTACCTCCATATTGTGCAGGAACACCTCCTTTATAAAAATTGACATCTTTAATTGCATCTGAATTAAATGTCGAGAAGAAACCAAACAAATGGGAACTGTTGTAAACAGGGGCTTCATCCAGTAAAATGAGATTTTGATCACCACCGCCACCTCGCACATAAAAATTGCTACTTCCTTCTCCGCCACCTGTCACTCCTGGAAATAACTGAATAGTTTTTAAAATATCTTTTTCTCCAAAAAGCACAGGAACTTTTTCAATTTCTTTTGGACTGAACTGGGTAAGGCCGGGAGTCAAATCTTTAATTGATTTTCGCCTACTGCCTGTCACTGTTACTTCCGCTAGTTGATTTTCCTCTGGAACCAGCTGAACGATATACGTTGAATCCCTATCAAATTGAACAGAAAAGGCCTTTGTCTTATAGCCAACAGACGAAACTTCCAGAGGTCTGCTCGCATCTCGTATCGAGAAACTAAAAAATCCATATTTATTTGAAGCTGTAGATTTCTTTTCCATATCATTCCTTATGACAGCACCAATAATATTTTCACCACTGATACTGTCCCTTACAAATCCGGAAATAGATTTAGATTGTTGACTATACGCTTGCTGTACGCAAAACACAAGGGAGGAAAAACAAAAAACAACCTTTATAGGTCTAAACATAATCAAGTAAAATCAAAAATTTTGCTGAAAATAATAAAAAAGCCTTACAATTCGTAAGGCTTAATAATAAGTTTATAATTTGTTAGTTAAGGTCTCTGTTTAGCAAAAATAGTAATTTATTCATTTAAGCCAAATATTTATTATTTTTTATTCTTATTTTTTTCCGATTCACCAAAATACCCTTTGAAAAAAGCCATCTGATACACTATGGACCGAGACCAGTACTCCCAATTATGCCCACCTTCGCTTGTAACAAAAGTATGATTTATATTATGGTACATCAATTTATCGTGCAGTGCAACATTCACAGCATAGAAAAAATCTTCCTTACCACAATCTATCATTAAACGAAGCTTATTATTAACCAATTTTGGAACCATATTGATAACCACACGGCTATCCCATTCTTGTGGTACATCGGCATAATTCCCAATACGGTCTTTAATTTCCCAGTTCATCGGAAAAGGCCTAAAATCTACTCCGCCGGCTGTGCTGCCTGCTGCACCATATATATCCTGATGCTTAATCGCTAATGACAAAGCACCATGTCCGCCCATACTCAGCCCTGTTATTGCCCTTCCATCCCGGGTTTTAATCGTCGAATAATGTTGATCTATGTACTCAACCAACTCCTTAGACACGAAAGTTTCATATTGATAATTCTTGTCGTTCGGCATATCCCAATACCAGCTTCCAAAACCACCGTCAGGACAGACCACCACATAACCATATTGATCTACTAATGCACCCACACTCGAGTTCTTAATCCAATTACTATAATTGCCTGAATATCCATGCAACAAATACAGCACTGGGTAATTGATTTCTTTAGAATAATTTTGAGGAAGAATGACCACAGTCTTAATCCCTTTGTTCATGGAATGGCTTGGAACAGATAGGGTATCAACTTTGGCGGCATAACATAACGTAAAGGAACAAAAAAAAAGAATGAGGACCGTGAGCACCGGAGCGCCCCTTCTCTCACGGAAAAACCAATTTTTAGCGACATCGGCGATACGAAATCGATCATTTGAATTTGCAGAAATAGATACAGTGTTTATCATAAATTATAGCGTTTTTTCAAAAAAATAAAGATAGGACTTTAAACCGAATGGGCGTTCACTTATCGTGTAAAATCCGCTTCCCATGCTGTCAAATGTGATTGCTTCTCCCTGCGGTTCCACCTGATAAGGTAAAATAGTGGGCCTTCGCTTAAACACCTGCTCCCAAGATTCCCTAGCGTGCCTCTGCCAGTAAAATATATGTGTAATGTTCTTTACAAGTACTTTAGTCCCTGTCGGATCTATAGCAGCCCCTGTTGCAAAAGTTAAGGGTAATTCGACAACTTTATCTAAAGTAAAATATTGCTGTTTAGGATTGCTAAATACTGGAGCACTATAAACAGTCGATCGGAATTCACGTTTAGATATCAAATACAACATTTTGTCTATGGGATCTATCATTACCGATTCGGCATCCAAGTGTTGGTGATTGGGAAATTTTAGATAAATTACACGAATTGACTTTTTGGGAATAAGTTCAGGATCTTCCGCCTGAGGCTCCGGAAACACGTAAAGACATACCCAGGTCCTTTTTCTGAGATTATTACCGATATCCGCAAGGACAAGGAAATAGGTGTCGCCAATCTTTACCCGATCGATATCCTCACAGTCAACCACGGACACCCCTTCAAGCGTAATCTTTTTTAATAGCTGGGCTTCACGACTAATTAAATAAATATGTGCCCCATCGCCACTATCATTATGTACCCAAAAATTACCTGAACTAGCCGCCGCTGTAATGCCAGATACTTCTTTCAATTGTGGATCGGTCAGTTCTCCGAGGGCTATTTGTGTTTTAAAATAATCCTTCCTATTTTGGCTATAGACCTGCAGACTTAGTAGAAAAAAAAGGAACAGTAGGTATACCTTCACTCGTGCAATATTCATGTTTAAAGATACGTTTTTATTGATATTTACTTTACAGTTTATGAAGAAGTCCTCAATCCACCATTTGTTATTAATTTTTTTAGTTCTCTTATTACCATTCCATAATTTACTAGCCCAAGGCTCTTCTTTTCGGTTAAAAGTGAAGTCAGGCCTTTCGGAAGCTCCACCTTATCTAGTTAAATACTATAATAGCAATGATTGGGAGAAATTCTATGCTAAAATTTTCAAGTTTGATTATAACCCAAAATTTGAATACAATATCCTAGTCCGCAAACACAAAAACGATTCGCATCCGAGATATAGCTTGATAAAAATAATATCCAAATCACTAATGGAAAATACTGAAGTCGGAATTTGGGAGGTTGGAGAAAACTATGTGTATGCGCCAAAGCTCGGGCAAATGAAATGCCTCCAAATAAAATCGGAAAAATCGAATAAATGGAAATATCTGAGTACACCAATTCATGGTTTTGATTATCAGGAAGGCTACCGCTATCGTGTTCGTGTAAAGAAAACGAAACGAAGAGATACTGACACTGTCAATTACAGTTTAATTGACATCCTTTCGAAAGAACGTACAAATGAATTGCCCAGCGTAGCGGCCTTTCTAGCTCGGTTTAAATGGAATTTACTTCAATTGAATGGAAAGGATGTCAGCTCAAGTAAGGCGAGCCTGGGATTCGATGCCAAGAATGGTACAATCGACGGCACGACGGGCTGTAACATTTTTTGGGGCGGATTTGACATTAAAGGCAATAAAATCACCGTTACCCACCTAGCAAGTACTATGCGTTCGTGTAATACCATACATATAGAAAATGAGTTCTTCCAAATATTCGAACAAAAGCAAATTCAATTCGATATCGCAGAACAGACTCTAAACTTGTATTATAACGGTAAACTAGTGATGATATTTGGGTTGGAGCGGGAATAAAAAACACCCAAAATCTGGGAAACTTTGGGTGTCTTAGCCATATTATTAACCTATTTTATGAAAAGTATTTATGCCATTCGGAAACGACATAAACAAATATGTGAAATAAATCGGAAACAATCGAAAGCAAAACTTTGTTTTAACAAAATTTTAACAAATAGATAGCTCGTGAGACAAATGAGCATAAAATTGATTCATTTTGCTACGCCACCAACAATTGGATACCGTATATTATCAATTTAAAACCATACAATGATTAAAACAATTTTAACATCAACAGCACTACTTTTATCCGCTACAGTTTTTGCTCAAAAGAATCCCGTTATAACTGGAAATTACGCTGATCCTGAAGGTATTGTGTACGGGGATAAATATTGGATATTCCCAACCTATTCGGCGCCTTATGAAGAACAGATATTCTTCGATGCCTTTTCATCTTCAGATTTAGCTACCTGGACAAAGCACAGCCGCATCCTGGATAACAGTAACGTAAAATGGGCAAAAAAAGCCATGTGGGCACCCGCAGTATTGGAAAATAAAGGAAAATATTATTTATTTTTTGGAGCAAACGATGTTCATCAGGGAGAGATTGGCGGGATTGGAGTAGCTGTAGCCGACAAGCCAGATGGCCCTTACATTGATCTTTTAGGTAAACCCTTAATCAATGACATTATCAATGGTGCACAACCCATAGATCAGTTTGTTTTCAAAGACAAAGATGGAACTTTTTATATGTATTATGGCGGTTGGAAGCACTGCAATTTGGTTAAGTTAAAACCAGATTTCACGGGTTTGCTCCCTTTCGAAGACGGCAGCCTTTATAAAGAAATCACTCCTAAAGATTATGTTGAAGGCCCATTTATGTTTATGAAAGATGGGAAATATTATTTTATGTGGTCTGAAGGCGGATGGACTGGCCCCGACTACAAAGTCGCTTATGCCATCGCCGACTCCCCTTTTGGCCCTTTTGAGCGGATAGGAACGATACTGGAGCGGGATCCCGAAGTAGCGGTTGGAGCCGGGCATCACTCGGTCATCAAAATACCAAACAAGGAAAAATATTTTATTGTATATCACCGAAGACCGCTTGGCAAAGAGGGAGCTAACGAGCGGGTAACTTGTATTGAAGAAATGAAATTTGACAAAAACGGGCATATCATACCTGTTAAAATGACCTTTACCGGTGTCAAATATTCACTAAAATAGCAGATATTTTGTTTCATAGAAGGTAAATATAAAAGCCCGTATCGTTTGATACAGGCTTTTATATTTATTTAAAAAACTACCGTTTATATGTTAGCAACAACCTGATTCAATGTTTCCGATGGACGCATTGCTTGCGCTGCCAATTCATCGTTCGGAAAATAATACCCACCGATGTTCTGAGCACTACCTTGCGCAGCAATCAACTCCTCATTGATATTAGCTTCATTTTCTGTAAGAACCTTCGCAACGGAAGCGAATTTATCAGCCAATTCAGCATCTTTTGTCTGTGCTGCCAAAGCCTGAGCCCAGTATAACGTCAAATAGAAATGCGACCCCCGGTTATCAATCTGGCCAACCCTACGGGCTGGAGATTTGTCATTTGCCAAGAATTTCTCCGTAGCTTCATCCAAAGTCTCCGCCAATACCAGCGCTTTCGGATTACTTTGCGTTTGAGACAAGTGTTCCAACGAAGCACCTAGTGCCAAGAATTCGCCTAATGAATCCCAGCGCAAGTAACCTTCTTGAAGAAATTGCTCCACGTGTTTTGGAGCAGAACCACCAGCACCTGTTTCAAATAGACCGCCGCCATTCATCAACGGAACAATAGATAACATTTTAGCAGATGTACCAACTTCCAAAATTGGGAATAAATCTGTCAAATAATCACGTAATACGTTGCCGGTTACGGAAATCGTATCTTCTCCCTTGCGGATACGCTCCAAAGTCAGTTTCGTTGCTTCAATAGGCGATAAAATGCGAATGTCTAAACCTGTTGTATCAAAATCAGGCATGTATTTCTCTACTTTTTTGATGATCTCTCTATCATGAGCACGGTTTTTATCCAACCAGAAAACAGCAGGTGTTTCCGACAAACGTGCACGATTTACAGCCAATTTCACCCAGTCCTGAATCGGAGCATCTTTGGTCTGACACATACGGAAGATATCACCTGCCTCCACTTTTTGCTCCATGAAAACATCACCTGAAGCGTTTACTACGCGGATGACACCGTTTCCTGCAGCCTGGAAAGTTTTGTCATGTGACCCATACTCCTCCGCTTTCTGCGCCATCAAACCAACATTGGGAACAGAACCCATTGTTTTAGGGTCCAATGCACCATGCTCTTTACAGTCTTCAATAGTTGCTTCATAAACACCGGCATAACAGCGGTCAGGAACCATGGCAATTGTATCTTCTTCTTGACCATCTTTATTCCACATTTTACCACCGATACGGATCATCGCTGGCATAGAAGCGTCAATAATGACATCAGAAGGAACATGGAAGTTGGTGATTCCTTTATCCGAATTTACCATCGCTAAAGCAGGCCCGTTTTTAATAGCAACATCAATAGCAGCCTTAACCTCAGTCTCTTTTGCATGACCAGCTATTTTAGCATACACTTCGCCTAATCCGTTGTTTTTGTTGATACCCAACTCTTTAAACAAGTCACCATACTTCGCAAAAACATCAGCAAAGTAAGTTTCTACAACAGCACCAAATATAATCGGGTCAGAAACCTTCATCATTGTCGCCTTTAGGTGCGCAGACAACAATACACCTGCCGCCTTAGCTTCTGCGATAGCATCTACTACAAACCCTTTCAAAGCCGTTAAACTCAAGGTTGAAGAATCAATGACCTCACCAGCCTTTAATGGTGAAAGCCCCTTTAATTCCGTTACTGCACCTTGTTCATCCACAAACTCTATTTTGAATTGACCATCATTTTCAACAGTTACAGATTGCTCGGAACCATAGAAATCACCTGACGTCATCGAAGCAACCTTTGTTTTGGAATCTTTCGCCCAAGCACCCATTTTATGAGGATTTGCTTTTGCATAATTCTTAACTGCTTTAGGCGCGCGACGATCGGAGTTTCCTTCCCGTAATACGGGATTCACAGCAGAACCTAATACTTTCGCATATTTAGCTTTTGCTGATTTTTCCTCTTCTGTTGTGGCTTCATCCGGATAATTGGGAACAGCGTACCCTGCTTGCTGTAGTTCAGCGATAGCACCTTTCAACTGAGGAATTGAAGCGGAGATATTTGGTAATTTAATGATGTTTGCCTCAGGAGTTGTTGCCAACTGCCCTAACTCGGCCAACGCATCACCAATTTTTTGATCTTCTTTTAAAAATTCTGGAAAGCTAGCAAGAATACGGCCCGCTAAGGAGATATCCCTCAATTCAACATCGATACCAGCTGTAGCTGTAATCGCCTGAACAATAGGCAAAAACGAATAAGTCGCCAATAAAGGAGCTTCATCTGTTTTTGTCCAAACAATTTTTGATTTGTTTGACATAGTAATCTATTAGAAATATGTTTAATTTTTAATGCTATGTGAACTCATTGAAAAATCTGAATTTCTCAAAAATTCGCCTAAAGATAAGAATTAATGCCATAATTTACGAGGAATCGGACCCATTTTGACAATAAAATTGTCAAAATAAATATATTTTGGCTATACCGAATAAACACTATCGCATTAGCTTAAAAGTATTCCTCTTGACATTTCAGTGACTAGAGGCATCAACCGAAACCCTATTTTAGCTCAAATCAAAAAACAACTGACAATGAAATCAATTCAATTGAACAATGGAACTGAAATTCCATCCATTGGGTTTGGAACATGGCAAATTCCCGATGGAAACGAAGCTTATCAGGCAGTTAGAGAAGCACTTCACTCCGGCTATACCCATATTGACACAGCAGCTATTTATGGAAATGAAAAGAGTATTGGAAAGGCCATAAAAGACAGTGGAATCGACCGCCATTCATTATTTGTTACCACAAAGCTCTGGAACACCGAGCGCGGATACGACAAAACGACCGCAGCTTTCGAAAAATCGCTAAATGATCTACAAATGGATTATGTTGACCTTTACTTAATCCACTGGCCTGCCAACGAGACACAATTTGAGCACTGGGCCAAAATCAATGCCGATACATGGCGAGCCTTTGAAGATTTATATGAGCAGGGAAAGGTAAAAGCCGTTGGCGTGAGTAATTTCCCAAAAGAGTACCTTGAAAAATTATTGGAGACAGCCAAAGTAGTACCTGCCGTGAATCAAATTGAATTTCATCCGGGTTATCTTCAGAAGGATACTGTGGCGCTATGTCAGTCCAATGGCATTCTTGTTCAGGCTTGGTCGCCGCTTGGTTCTGGAAGAATATTACGCGATGAGACACTCCTTAAACTGGCAAAAGAAAAAAATACAAGTGTTGGGCAAATCTGTATTAAATTTGCGCTGTCTCAAGGAATCTTACCCCTGCCGAAATCGACCAATCCAGATAATATAAAGAGAAATTTAGCCATTGACAGTTTCGAGCTGACAGAAGACGACATCAAAACTATTCAATCATTGCCAGAAATGGGATTTTCTGGATCGAATCCTAAAACAGTTGCCTTTTAGCTTAAAAAAAAAGGACCCTTGCTGGAATAGCTACATGCAGCGTCTAGTAAGGGTTTATACGATTATTTACTAATCTCAACAATCTGGAAGGGCACTTTTTGAAGTGGATAATCTTGATTGTCCGTTTTTAGCCGGCTAATTTTCATAATTACCTCAAAACCTTCATAAATTTCACCAAAAACAGTATAATCATGATCCAGTCTTGGCTGCCCACCGTTGTTTAGGTACTCTTTCCTTTGTGTAGCAGTATATTTTATACCTTTCTTTAATTCCAAATTATCTAGTTCCGTTGCTGTAATTTTCTTCCCAACAACAAAATAGATCTGATTCAAAAAAGACGCCTTTTCGGGATTGCCGTCTCGTCCGGCGCCAAGTGCGCCCATTTTATGAAAAGCACGATCGTCGAACTCTGCCGCCAGTCGTGGTTGTTGATGAAGAGGATCTGCAGCCTCACGTTTTGCAATATCTATATCATGCTCTCCACCCTGAACAACAAAATTTTCGATAATCCGATTAAATAAAGCGTCGTGATAAACATGATCTCGAATTGAACGCAACATCAAATCACGATGATGAGGCGTATAGTCATAAAGCACAGCTTTAAAATTACCGAATTCGGTCTTAAAAAGCAGGTGTTTTGACTGTGCATAACAATTGACTACAGTAATTAAGACAAACCATAGTGTGATCTGAACTTTCCTTATCACTTCCATAAAACAATTTTTTAATGTGTATAAAAATACATTAAATTTAGCTTTGCCAAAGCCAAACTCGAACAGTTTTCTTTATATTTCGCACTACACTAAAAATAGTTCAAGATTTATCCTAAAATTTCCTCACTCTAAAAATTTTCGAGCATAGCTTGCAATTAAAATTTGCAAATAAGCCAAAATTTATCTTAGTTTATAGGAAACTTATCAAAACTATGCAGTATACAGCAAATCCAGAAAGATACCAAAATATGATCTATAACCGCTGCGGCCAATCCGGCCTTTTATTGCCCGCAATATCTTTAGGCATGTGGCATAATTTCGGAGACGACACGCCTCATCAAACCAAAGTAGATATCTGTACAACGGCATTTGACCTTGGCATTACGCATTTCGATCTTGCAAACAATTATGGACCACCTGCTGGAAGTGCCGAAAAAGCCTTTGGACAAATATTAAATGAACAATTGCACGGCTTACGGGACGAAATAATCATTTCATCAAAAGCAGGTTATCACATGTGGAATGGGCCATATGGAGAATGGGGCAGCCGTAAATATTTGATCTCAAGCTGTGAGCAATCACTTAAGAGACTGGGTATCGACTACGTCGATATTTTCTATTCCCATCGTTTCGACCCCAATACCCCCTTAGAAGAAACCATGTTGGCGCTGGATCATTTGGTCCGTAGCGGAAAAGCGCTTTATATAGGTATTTCATCTTATAATTCGCAAAGGACTAAGGAAGCTTATACGATCCTTAAATCATTAGGGACACCCTTTATTATTCACCAGCCCAGCTATTCCATGCTTAATAGATGGGTAGAAACTGACGGCTTGCTTGACACCTTGGAGTCGATAGGAATTGGCTCTATTGTATTTTCCCCGCTGGCGCAGGGCATGCTCACCGACAAGTACTTGCATGACGTCCCTCAAGACAGCCGCGCTTCGCAATCTAAATCACTTCAGAAAAAATTCCTAAACGAAGAGAATCAGAAAAATATCCTTTCTTTACATGCTATCGCACAGCGTAGAGGACAATCTCTGGCGCAGATGGCTATCGCTTGGGTCCTACGTAAGAAACAGGTAACATCGGCGCTGATCGGTGCATCAAAACCGCAGCAAGTTAGTGATTGTGTAGATGCGCTAAGAAATCTGTCTTTTAGTCAAGAGGAGATTCAAGAAATAGATCTCTATGCAAAAGACGGTCATATTAACATCTGGGCTAAATCCGCTGAGATTGATCAAGAACAATAAATCAGTGCTGAGAAAAGTATTGAAAAGACAAAGAGCCCAAATAGAAATGGGCTCATTTTATGATTCGCCCATTTTTTTCAATACCTTCCCAAACGTATTTATATTACGGCTCGTCATTTTATTTTTCAAATTCTTTTTCGCTAACACATTTCCAAACGCAGAATCCAAGGTATTTCCTTTGGGCACTTGCCAATAAAAAATAGCGTTGACTATTTCAGCGTTCTCCCCTGACAAATGCATTGAATTGTTGAATTCGTCCATCAATATTGTTTCGACTCCATCTAGTCCCACAAATGCATATACATTAAAATCCTCATGCTTATCGAAAGGATTATTTTTCTCCAGTAAACACACTTCTTCCTTTGACCGGATAAACAAAGAAGCGTCATATAAAAAATGTGTCGACATGCATTCTTCCATTAGGCGCTTCAGCAGTTCTGCCGGCTGGTCAGATGAGAAGATAATATTTCCAGAAGCGAGTATCGAACTTACATCCGCCACACCTGCATTTTTAAAGACCTGGCAAACATCTGCCATTTTCATATTAGTTCCTTTTACATTGACTCCACGTAGAAAAGCACAGTATTTCATTTCTTTAAATTAATCAATTAATTCCTTCATTGGATCCCAAAACAACTGTTTAAAATCCTTGACTCGAAAGTTCTTCACAACAAGCCCCTCTGCTTCCAAACGTTCCTGAAATCCAGGCACTGCTAACAATCCACCACTTGAAATCACTCGGTGGGCCGGAACATCGGCCGGACATCCACCCATTGCCTTGCCAACATGCCGCGAATGATTGGGATAACCTAAGGCCTTGGCAATCGCCCCATAGGTCGTCACCCGTCCCTGTGGGATCAGTTTAGCTACCTCACATATTTGTTTTTTGAATCTCTCCTCCATATTAACTCTCTTTTTTGTAACCCAAATTATTAATATGGAGAGTCAGCCGACACCTCTCTCCGTCAATTTGGGTAATCACTATTACTAATCCAATTATTTCTTTTGCCAGAACGTCTCAAGGTACTCGCAGACACGTTCCATTTCAATAGTTGGCTTTAAATTATGCTTGCTCAATTCGCGCATATAATAAGTCCAATATACTTCTTTCCAATAAATCTCCTTCACCTTCGATAAAAGCATACTCATCTGTCATATCTTTAAACCTTACAATCTCCACTTTAACGGTCTTGGTGACCGCTTTGGGAATTCCATGCCAATCGGTGATGATAGCTAGGTCTCTAATTGCAGGTAACTTTCTTTGTTGATTTGCAATGCTGTTAAAGAATGTGTAGTAGCCTGTTTGATACCTTTCCGTACAATTTCGGCACATTCGTCTGCATCCATCTTGTTATCACAAAAGTGGTAAGAAACCGGAACTTCTAATCATTAAATACTGGATTTCCATTTTGAATTTCTTTCCATATAGCTACCTATCATATTGCAATTTACAAAATAAAGTTAGGAAGTATGTGTCCATATTGATCCATTATTGCCATTTAGTAAACCTGTCCTTATAAGTTGGTTTAATTATCGCAATTTTTGACCTGTAATCGCTGATAGCTGTCGGAAAATATGCTACAAAATAGAATTTTTGAAAATTATAAAAATATTAAATCGGATGATATCCAAACTTTAGCCCCAAACTTTCGGTTTGATCCAGAAAATGCCGTTAGATCGTTAACACGGGCCTCGATTTGACTAGTTACAACACTGGTAAAATGAAAAATCGGACTTAATGAGGTTATTAAGGCCGATCTTTAACACTTTTGGTACGCCAATCAGGATTCGAACCTGAGACCGTCGGTTTAGAAAACCGATGCTCTATCCAGCTGAGCTATTGGCGCGTTTCTTTCGGTAATGCAAAAGTAGACATTTGCATCATATTTCCAAAATATCACTTCTATTTTTTTGTGGTTTTTCAATAACTAGTTGCATTTCAACAAGATTATTTTATTGATGTAGGTCAAACAAAATGAATAAAACAGCTGTTACCTTTGTGTTATTAAACAAATAATAAAAACATAAAATTATGGCACAAGGAAAATGGGAATTAGACGCCGCACATAGCGAGATAGAATTCAAAGTAAAACACATGATGATCACAAACGTTAAAGGAAACTTTGACATTTTTAAAATAGATGTTGATGCAGAGGGAGAAGATTTTAAAAATGCGCTTGCGAAAGTGGTTATTGATACGTCATCTATCAACACACGTAATGAACAACGTGATGGCCACCTAAAAAGCGCAGAGTTCTTTGATGTAGAAAAATACCCTGAGATTACTTTCGAAGCAACGAGTTTAGAAAATGATGAGATTAAAGGAAATCTGACGATACGTGATGTTACTAAACCCGTATCATTCGACTTAGAGTTTGCAGGTATACAGAAAGATCCTTGGGGAAATACCAAAGCTGGATTTATTGTAGAAGGTAAAATAAAACGTTCGGAATTTGGACTTAGTTGGAATGCTGCACTGGAAACGGGTGGCGTGATGGTAAGTGATGAAGTAAAATTTAGTGCTGATATTCAGCTTATAAAAGCTCAATAAGCTCGATTTATAAAATAAAATTTGGTGGAAGAGTAAAAATTCGTACTTTTGTCGCGGAGAGTTGGCAGAGTGGTCGAATGCGGCGGTCTTGAAAACCGTTAACTGTCACAGGTTCGGGGGTTCGAATCCCTCACTCTCCGCAGAAAAAGCCTTTCATTTCTGAAAGGCTTTTTTTATTGTAGTTTTAGAGAGTACAAAAAAAGGGATCATTCCGAAACTCTTCGAGCAGATACGCACACCAATTTTGTTAAGTGATATATTTATTTACAATATTTTCTAGATCTTCCAAATCAAATGGTTTGGATAGAAAATCATCTGCTCCAGCACGATCAGCCAGCGATTGAATATCGTTGTTGGCCGAAACATAAATTACGGGAATATGATTAAATCGAGCATCGGCTTTCAGCAATCTAGTCGCTTCCACACCTCCTATATTGGGAATCCAATTGTCCATCAAGATGAGATCTGGCTTAGAAGATTCGACCCGTGGGATAATGTCATGTGAAGTTTCGGAAACTTCAACATTCAACCCTAAATCAATTAATACAACAGTTATGACTTCCAAAATAATGGTATCGTCATCAAATATCAATACAGTTTTTGTTTTACTCATAAAATAGTTAAAATACTTTGCTCGCTACGTTTAATATTGAACAGAAAATCATATCTAAAAGTATACGGCTACAATGTATAAAGTTTTTTCCAAATTTTTTGATTCCCAACAGCCGTAAAGTTATGCTGAATGCTAGAAAATCGTATCGTTTCTTTACTACCTAAACCCAAATATCCTAAATTTTCAAGACTCAAGTCAAACAATTTAAAAACTCGTTCCTGCAATTCCTTATTGAAATAAATCAACACATTGCGGCACAAAATCAATTGAAAACTGTTAAACGAAGTATCCGACACCAAATTATGCGTTGATATAATCATTTTTCTTTTCAATTCATCATCAAATTTTGCCCACTCATAATTAGCAGTATAATAGTTCGAAAAATCCTGCTTCCCGCCTGATTCCATATAATTTTCGGAGAAAGTCTTGACCAAGCTCAACGGGTAAACGCCATTACGCGCAATTTCAAGAACCCTAGGATTAATGTCTGTCGCATAAATCAATGACTTATGATATAAATTAGCTTCTTTTAACAAAATGGCCATAGAATACGCCTCTTCACCTGTAGAGCAGCCAGCAACCCAGATCCGTATTAAAGGATAGGTTCCCAATTGAGGAAGAATTTCTTCTCGAAGTTCCCGAAAAAACAGCGGGTCCCGAAACATCTCTGTCAAATTTACAGTAATCTCTTCAACGAAGTGTTGTAGAAATTCGACATTGTCTTTCAAAGCAAATCTGAGTTCAGCAAAGCTTGCCAATCGATCGTTGGTCATAATTCGATTGATTCTTCTCTTGATGGAAGCTCTACTGTACTGCAAAAAATCATAGCCATATTGACGGTATATATCCTCAAGCAAGATATCGACCTCATCGTCTCTTATAATATTATAGCCCAACATCTAAATCAATCTTTCAATTTCAAGCGCCAATTTATCAACGTCAATAGGTTTCGAAACATAAGCTTGCGCCCCAGCATTTAAACATTTTTCTTTATCCCCACTCATCGCTTGTGCCGTCACAGCTATAATAGGTAACCGACTATTGGAATTCAACTTTCGAATTAACTGGATTGCTTCATAACCATCTACCTCAGGCATCATCATATCCAACAAAACCAAGTCAATCTGATCTTCAGTTTCCAATAGTCGGATCGCATCAAGAGCAGAATTACTGCTCAAAACCCGATATCCCTTGGCCTTTAGAGTCAAACGCAGTGCAAAGATATTTCGTTGATCGTCGTCTACAATTAATATCACTTTATTTTTATCCATATATCCAACCTTCCTTAATTTTCATATAACCACACACGCAATAAAGACAACAATTGATCAATATCCACCGGTTTGGAAATATAATCAGACGCACCAGCCTGAATGCATTTCTCCCGATCACCAATCATCGACTTTGCCGTAACAGCAATAATTGGTAGTGCGACGTATTGGGAATCCTGACGGATATTTTTGATTGTCTCATAGCCATCCATCTCTGGCATCATCATATCCATCAGCACGATATCGACGGATTCCCCCGAAGCAAGGACATCTAGGGCCTCTTTGCCATCCATGGCCGGAAGGACCTTTACCTGAAATTTCTCCAAAGCTTTGGTCAAGGAAAAGATATTGCGAACATCATCATCAGCTACTAGTACCTTCTTTCCTTTCAACACATCGGTTAATGACCCTAATCCATTATTTTTCCTTTTTATATCATCTGCATTATTGACCTCTATCAAATGCAAAAACAATCCGACTTCATCAAGAATACGCTGATAGGAATGTGCAGTCTTCACCACAACTGAATCTGCATATTTCTTTATCTTAAGTTCCTCAGACTTGGACAGATTTTTTCCGGTAAAGATGATGATAGGTAAGTTTTCAAGACCTTCATGCTGCTTAATAGCCTCCAAGGTATTGTACCCCATTTCATCTGGCACCCCCATATCCAAAATTACACAATCAACGTCTGCCGTTCGCAAAGCTGTAATACTGTCTTCAACGTTATTTTTTACTTCGAGGGAGATATTAAAATTACTTAAAAAATAAGATAGTGCACTTGCATGTTTGGGATTTTCCTCCACAATAAGTACCTTCTTCGGCGAGGACTTTAGAGCCAATTCAATCTTTTGAAATATGTTTGTCATTTGCTCTAAGGCAACAGGCTTATTTATGAAATCAATCGCTCCTTTTAATAAACTTTCTTTTTTTACCGCTAGGGAGGACATGATATGCACGGGGATATGACGTATTTCCTTATTCCCCTTCAATCGATCCATCACTGCCCATCCATCCATCACGGGCAATTGTATATCCAATAAAACAGCAGCAGGTTTGTATTTTAATGCTGCCGGCAAAGCGTGGTCACCACGCACCACCACCACTCCCTTATACTTTTGTGTGCGTGTGTACTTCAATAGGGCCTTAGCAAAATTAACGTCGTCCTCAACAATCAATATTACCTTATCACCCTCTTTAATCGTATCCCGGTCATCAGGTATTTCCTCGGGTATAGGAATTGTTAATGGATCATAACCATCTTCTTTAATTAGCTCAATGACGTCCTCCACCTCTGAAGATATCTCATCAACAAGCTGCTCTTCCTTTGTCAGTACCTCACTAACCTCAATTTTATATGTTGGAATAACAAACAAAAATGTACTGCCTTTCCCCTCCTCACTCTCCAACCGAATCTCTCCACCCAAAAGACGAGCAATCTCACGGCTAATAGACAGCCCTAAACCTGTACCTCCATACTTTCTTCTTGTCGATCCATCTGCCTGTTGAAAAGCTTCAAAAATGACTTTTTGCTTATCAAGAGGTATACCGATACCAGAATCAATAACGGCAAAAACCAACTTATCCTTATCCTGGGAATCTTCGTAAATATCCAGGCGTATCTCACCTTCCTTGGTAAATTTTATTGCGTTCGAAATCAAATTGCGAAGGACTTGGTCTATTCTAAGACGATCCCCCTCAAATCTTGTAGCCACCTTATCGCTGATATTCGTTTTGAAAACCAATCCCTTTTCTTGTACAATTGGCAAAAACAGACTATCTAAATCTGATAAGATATCGTTCAGATCCAACGTTGTATATTCCAAAGTCATCTTGCCGGATTCAATTTTAGAAAGGTCTAAGATTTCATCAATAAGTGTTAACAAGCTTGATCCCGAACTCTGAATGACTTTGGCAGACTCAATCTGATCTGAATTCAGATTTTCATCGACGTTCTCTGACAGTAACCGCGAAAGTAGCAAGATTGAATTGAGCGGCGTACGGAGTTCGTGCGACATATTGGCTAAAAATTCCGATTTATATTTCGTGCTCATCGCCAGCTCCTCCGCCTTCAGTTGGATTTCCTTATTGCGTTCCGCAATCATTAGATTTTTATCTTCAAGCAATCGAGAACGCTCTTCCAGTTCTTGATTGGATTGTATCAGTTCCTCCTGTTGAACTTTCAATTCCTCTTCCGAAGATTGAAGACGTAGGGTTTGGGCCTCCAGTTCTGCATTTAAACTCTCAAGTTCCGCATGTTGTGTCAACAGCTCTTCAGATTGCACTTGGGTCTCTTCCAATAATGTCTGAATCTTTGCACGTGCCTTGGCAGACATCAGCGCAATGCTGATCTGTCTGGCACATTCATGTAGAAATGTCAGTTCAACCGCAGTAAAATTGTTCATTTGGCCTATTTCTAATACTCCTAGCACTTTATCCTCAACCAATAAAGGTAAGAATTGAATATATGGCACATTAATTTTTCCGTTAGCAAAACTTACTACATAATCCGCCGTATTAATATTATTTAGTGTCTTTGTTTGCCGGTCGCTATATACCTGACCGATATAGCCTTCGCCAGGTAAAAAAGATTTTTGCACCTGACTATCCAGTCCATAGGTACCCATTAAGATCAATCTCTCTTCATTAAAAATATAAATTGCACCACTAACCGCTTCCATATAGCTCACAAGGGTTTTAATGGAGTCCGCAGCAATAGCATCTTGGTTTTTATTCCCCATTAGTCCTATATAGAGTTGAGCATAACCCGTATGCAGCCAGTCATTATCCGTAAGTTGGCCAAAGGATTTCTGCAGCGCTTTAGACATCCTATTAACAGATTTCGCTATCGCTCCTAGATCGTCATCCTCCACCTCTTCCACCCTTACATCGTATTCCCCAAATGCGATACGATTAGTAATCCTTTGGATTAAATTTAAACGTTTTGAAATTACTTCATCTTTTTCCCGAAGTGATTTTTCAAGCGTCAGGCGCTTTTTGAAATCTACCCGTAACCGAACATAAAAATAACTGGTAATGATAAGTGAAAGTAAAGCACTGATTACAATAAATAATGTCGTAATTGAAGAGGAATTATCCACTTTTGCCGATTTGCGGTCAATATTCTCATCCTCATATTGAATAATTTCATCGATAATCTGACGGCATCTGTCCATCACCATTTTACTGCGATCCAACTGCGCTACGCTAACCACCCCACCCTTTCTTTTGGTAGCTACCGATTCCTTTAAAATTTCCAACCTCAAGTTTGCTGCTGTTAGAAAGCTATCCACCTTAACCCCTTGTACCGGGTCCTGATGAGTTAGCATATCCATTTCCTTTAATTCGGCAGGTAAGTTCGCTAATGCATTATTAAAAGGCTCTAGATAGCTCTCCTTTCCGGTTAATAGAAACCCTCGATTCCCAGTTTCAGCTCCTTGCAAAGAATTAAGCGCGCTATTCGATATATTGATAATCTTTCTTGTCACGGCAAGCTCCCGACGATGCCTGTTTTGTTCCTGAATTCCGATATAGGAAGCCGTAGAACTCATGAGCAGCACAATCAAAGAAAACCCTATTCCCCAAGTTATATTACTGAGCATCTTAGTATTTGGCATCTTCGGGTATAGTTACAGGTAAAGTAAAAGAAAATGTAGCTCCTTGTCCACCCGAACTTTCAACAGAAATAGTTCCTTGGTGGGCACGAATAATTTCAGCGCAGATATAAAGTCCTATACCTAGTCCCTGAAAATCAAATGACGTTTCTTCTACACGGTAAAATTTCTCAAAGACATCGGCCTGCTTTTCCACAGGTATTCCTATTCCGAAATCAATTACACTGATTTTTACGGTATCACCAATAACAGTACAGTCAACAATTACTTTTTCCGTACCAGCAGCATATTTGTAAGCATTGGTCAAAAAATTAACCAGCACCTGTTCAAGGCGGATCTCATCACCATAAATCTGTACATCTGTAACATCACCTGTCGTTAGCAGTTTCATATTGCTTTGGTCATGCGTCTGGACAATGGAGTCTATCGCACTTTTCACCATATGCTCAAGCGGAAATACTTTTTTATTAATCAACAACTTCCCGTTATCGATCTTTGAAAGGTCCAAAAGGTCAGAAATCAGGCTATTAAGTTTATCTACCTGCCCCTGCACCCGTGTTACATATTTTGCTTCGGCGCTCTCTTCATCCAATTTTAGCTTTCGATCCAGTAATTGCATGTATGCCTTTATGCTTGTCAATGGTGTTTTCAACTCGTGGCTCGCGATACTAAGAAACTCATCTTTTTCCTTTTCTGCCTTTTTCTGTGCGTCAATATCTGTAAATGTTCCTACCCATTTACTTTCGCCTTTTTCTAAAATGGGCCACACACGCAAAAGTTGATACAGATATTCACCACAAGCCCGCCTTTGAATACGAACCTCCATTTCGAGTGGTTTTCCCGAATGAAGACTGGCATGAACCTCCCTCTCAATAGATGGATCGCCAGGATATGTCTGCGGAAACTTTACAGCATCATCAGAAAACTGAAACCAGCGGCCATTCACAAAATCAATAGTCCCCTCATGATTACATGTAAAAGCGATTTGTGGCAGAGACTCCAGAAGTGTATGCAAATAGTCTACTTTCGAACTTAATTCTTTCTGTGCCTGCTTTCGCCGTTCCACTTCCAGTTCCAACGTTTGCTGAACATCTTTAAGTGCTTGCGTCTGTTCATATAACCGATAGAATGTCTTGACTTTCAACAGGAGAATATCAGGATCAACAGGCTTGGTTACATAATCCAAACCGCCCGAATTATACCCTTTCGTGATAAAACGCTTATCCGTATTTACAGCCGACAAAAATATTATCGGAGTTTCTTTCGTTTTGCTAAACCCTGCAATATTTTCGGCCACTTCAAAGCCATCCATATCCGGCATCTGAACATCCAGTATAATTAATGCATAATTATATTTTAAAATCTTCCTTAAAGCTTCCTCCCCAGAATGAGCGGTATCAACTTCAAAATTTTTGGATTCAAGTAACTTTTGTAACGAGTAAATATTATCCGGATTATCATCAACAATTAATATCATAGTGTATTTGAACTTAGCATCAAGGTTAACAAATCTAAAAAAATTTAACTGAATACCACTAATCGAATTGAGGAATCCCAAAAGCTAGATCTATAGGAATGAAATAAGTAAAACTTTAGTGTGTCAAAGGCTGTTTTATTGCTATATGATACGTTTTACATCGAAAGGTATATACTGTATTCCGGGCAAGTTTTATCTTGACCCTTGGAAACCTGTTGATCTGGCAGTTATCTCCCATGGTCATGCAGATCATGCTCATTGGGGAATGAAAAAATACCTCTGTCATCATTTTACAGTAAATATCCTTCGAAGCCGCATAGGGCCTGATATTCAAGTTCAGGGACTGGCTTACAATGAACCAATACAGATTAATGGTGTACGTGTTTCTTTGCATCCCGCGGGGCACATCATTGGCTCCGCCCAGATCAGACTCGAATATAAAGGGAAGGTGGTTGTATTTACAGGAGATTATAAAATACAGGACGACGGCTTATCTACGCCATTTGAACCAATTAAGTGTCATGAACTTATTACAGAAAGCACTTTTGGTCTACCCATTTATCGTTGGGAACCAGTTGCTACGCAAAATGAACGCTTGCAGTCCTGGATCAAAAACAATCAGAGCAATAAAAAAACGTCTGTATTTATAGGATATTCACTCGGAAAATCGCAGCGCATTCTAAATGCAGTCCATGAGATGGGTCCAGTATTTGTGCATTATAGTATTGCTAAACTGAATGGAGCTTATCGTCAAGAAGGGATAGGATTACCGCCCTATCAAATTGTAGATCTAAAGGATGGCGTCAAAGTACTGGACAACCAGATTGTATTGCTTCCCCCTGCCTTATTGGATAGCCAGACCCTTCAGAAGATACCTAATATGGCTTATGCGATCTGTTCGGGATGGATGCAAATTCGAGGTGCACGAAGATGGCGTAGTGCTGATGCAGGATTTGCGATCAGTGACCACGCCGACTGGGCTGGTTTACTGCAAGCTGTACGTGAAAGCGCGGCCGAAAAAGTATATGTCACACACGGGCAGACGGCAACATTCGCCAAATACCTCAATGAAATCGGTATCGAAGCCGAAGAAGTCACGACTCAGTACGGTGACGAAGAAGATCCTCAGCCCCAAACGACTTAAGATAGCCCATGAAAGAATTTGCGAACTTAATCAATGCATTGGATAGCAGCAATAAGACGAACTTGAAAAAAGAAGCTATCTTGGAGTTTTTCAATCGAGCCTCTGAAAAAGACAAACTTTGGTTTTTAGCACTGATGACAGGAAAAAGACCTAAACGTAGCATTGCAGTAAAGGACCTCAAGACTTGGACATTAGAAATAACAGAAATTCCTGAATGGTTATTTGTCGAATCTTACGCAGCTGTAGGAGATTTGTCTGAGACCTTATCCTTACTTTTACCACCTGCATCGCAACTGATAGAAAAAAGCTTAAGCGAGTGGATGGATGAAATTATCTCCCTGCAACATGCCTCAGTTACGGAAAAGAAAACTTTTGTTCTACATTCCTGGAATGTATTGACGACAGTCGAGCGTTTTATTTTTAACAAACTTCTTGGCGGAAGCTTCCGTTTGGGGGTTTCCGCAAAAGGCCTTATCAATACCATAGCGCAATATACAGGTACCGAAGCCAGTGCTGTAGCACATAGCATCATGGGCGAGTGGAATCCGAATGAAGTCGAGTTCGAAAAGCTTGTTCGCGGTGCATATAGTGATACAAAACTGTCCAAACCTTATCCTTTTTGCCTCGCTTATCCCGTTGAAAAAGATCCTGAGCAGCTAGGACAGATTACCTCATGGCAAGCTGAATATAAATGGGATGGCATCCGCGGACAGCTGATCAAACGCAGTGAAGATATCCACATCTGGTCTCGTGGCGAAGAGCTCGTCACCGCCCAGTTTCCGGAAATTACGGCAGCACTTGGTCAGTGGAAAGGAGATTTCGTGCTGGATGGAGAAATTCTTGCTGTCAAAGACGGACAGGTACTCAACTTTTCCGAACTTCAAAAACGGATCAATCGCAAAACGATTCCGAAAGCGCTTCGAGACGAAGTCCCTATTTCAGTTTACCTTTATGATCTATTGGAACTCGATGGCAACGATCTCCGCAATGAGCCTCTAGCCTATAGGCGTTCTTTACTAGAAAAACTCCATGCCGAAAATCGGGATACTATTTTAGAATTGTCCCCCTTGATACATGCTCAGGACTGGACAGCACTCCAGCATATTCAGGCGGCAGCACGCGAAATTAACAGTGAGGGAATTATGCTTAAAAGAATAGATTCCACCTATCATGCAGGCCGCAAAAAAGGAGATTGGTGGAAGTGGAAAGTAAATCCGATGAGCATCGATGCTGTACTCATTTACGCGCAAAAAGGAAGCGGCCGCCGCAGTGCTCATTACACAGATTATACCTTTGCCGTAAAAGATGGAGATCATTTAGTCACTATCGCCAAGGCTTATTCAGGACTTACCGACAAGGAAATCCTTGAGGTGAGCCGATTTGTGAAAAAGAATTCAATCGAAAAGTTTGGCCCGGTGAGAACGGTTAAACCCGAACTTGTTTTTGAGATTGCCTTTGAAGGAATAGGATACAGTAAACGCCACAAATCTGGTGTAGCATTGCGATTTCCGAGGATATTGCGCTGGCGAAAAGATAAAACTGCTGCGGAAATCGACGAATTGGATAACGTTAAAAAATTGATACAATAAAAGTTTGATAGCATACAGTGAGCGATAAAATAGTACAAAGTGAGGGATTCCGAATTGTAAACAATTATTTTGAATCCCAAGGAAATAGTCCCTTTAGCTTTCAGACAAAGGCCTGGGAGAAATACGCACAGGGCTACAGTGGTTTGGTCATCGCTCCCACAGGATTTGGAAAGACTTTTTCGCTATTTATGGCGGTATTGATAGATTTTCTAAATAAGCCAGAGCGCTACCAAAAGGGGTTAAAACTACTGTGGATAACTCCATTACGCTCTTTAGCAAAAGATCTTGCCCGTGCCATGCAAAAAGCCATAGACGATATCGGACTGGATTGGGTAGTCGAGGTTCGCAACGGGGATACCGATGCCAAGGTGAAAGCCAGACAGACACGATCGATGCCTGATATCCTCCTCGTTACACCAGAAAGTTTTCATTTGCTACTCGCGCACAAACAACGCGAAAAGTATTTTAAGAATCTCCAATGTGTCACGGTCGATGAATGGCATGAACTTATGGGCAATAAACGCGGTGTTATGGTCGAACTTGCTCTCGCTTTCCTCAAATCACAATATAGAACAATGCGTGTTTGGGGTATTACAGCAACAATTGGCAATCTTAACGAAGCGATGGAGGTTCTATTACCAACAGAAAAAAAACGCATTCAAATTGTTGCCAAAGAAAAAAAGAGGATTGCAATCAAACCAATTTACCCCAGCAAAGTGGAACTACTGCCCTGGGCAGGTCACTTAGGAGGAAACCTCGCCGATCAAGTCGTTCCTATTATACTCAACAGTAAAAGCACGATTCTCTTCACGAATACACGCAGCCAAAGTGAAATGTGGTACCAGCTCCTTTTACAGGCTAACCCCGACTTTGCTGGACAAATCGCCCTCCACCACAGCTCTATAGATGCGCACATACGTGAATGGATCGAGGAGAATCTCAGCAGCGGTAAACTTAAGGCTGTCGTATCCACCTCTTCATTGGATTTAGGTGTAGATTTCAAGCCTGTGGATACGGTTATTCAAGTTGGATCAAGCAAAGGTGTAGCCCGATTTATGCAACGTGCTGGTAGAAGTGGACATAGTCCTTTCGAAACATCAACCATCTACTTCGTTCCAACACATTCACTGGAACTTATTGAGGTTGCAGCATTGAAAGATGCAGTGAAAACGCAAACCATCGAAAACCGCGATCCGATGGTGCAGACTTTTGATGTGCTTGTTCAATTCATGGTAACGATCGCCTTGGGCGGAGGATTTCGTTCGGAAGAACTGCATGCGACTGTCGCTAATACCCATGCTTTTAGATATATGGAAGAGCAAGAATGGCAATGGTGCATGTATTTTATTACCGCAGGCGGAAAAATCGGTAAACGCTACGAAGAATTCCACAAAGTTATACAGGATGAAGAGGGAAATTGGATTATCAAAAACCGTCGTTTGGCTCTGCTGCATCGGCTGAATATCGGTGCCATTGTAGGCGATGCCATGATGCGTGTCAAATTTCTTTCGGGCGGCTACATCGGAATGATCGAAGAATACTTCATAAGCAAACTCAAAAAAGGCGAACGGTTCATACTCGCAGGACGAATCTTAGAACTTATTATGGTTAAGGACATGACTGTATTTGTAAAAAATTCATCCGGAAAAGCCATAACGCCAAGCTGGCTTGGCGGCAGACTACCGCTCTCGTCCAATCTCAGTCACTTTCTTCGCAAAAAGCTCTCGGAATCCCAAAATCCCCCATCAAACGAAAAAGAACTGCAATTCCTAGCTCCCCTTATAGCAAAGCAATCCTCCCTTTCTGCAGTACCGAGCGAATCGGAATTCTTGGTTGAGCATATCAAAACCAGAGAAGGTTATCACCTCTTCTTCTATCCTTTGGAAGGCAGGCTAATACATGAAGTGATGGCTGCCCTCGTCGCTTATCGTATCAGCAAATTGTATCCCATCAGTTTTTCCATGGCCATGAATGATTATGGGTTTGAGCTCTATTCCGATAAAGAAATTCAACTGACCCAAACACAGCTCGAAGAAGTATTGAGCCGTAAAAATCTAATGGAAGATGTAATAAGCAGCATAAATTCCGCAGAAATGGCTAGCCGCAAATTTAGAGATATCGCTGTAATTTCAGGATTGGTTGTCCAAAACTATCCGGGCACCCAGCAAAATAACAAATCTTTACAAGCTTCATCTGGAATTATTTTCCGGGTACTGATGGAACACGATCCCGACAATTTACTCCTCAAACAAGCTTTTAGCGAAGTATTCAATCAGCAATTGGAAGAATATCGTTTAGTAAAAGCATTCGATAGGATTAATAATAGCAAAATACGTTATACCTTTGTCGAAGAATATACGCCACTAAGCTTTCCCATTAAGGTGGACAGTCTTCGGCAGTCGTTGTCGAGTGAGGTACTGATTGAACGTATTCAACGAATGGAAAAGACCAACGCGCAAAAAAAGAAACGTAGAAGATGAAGCTTTTTGAACAAACAATCACATTCAATAAACAACAATTAACACTTAACAATCACAGGTCTATATTTTGGAAAGCAGAAAAAGCATTGATCCTATCAGACCTCCATCTTGGCAAAGCTGCACATTTCAGAAAAAACGGCATTGCCATCCCCACTGATACAGCTATTGCCGATCTGAAACGACTTGAAGAATTAGTAGATCACTATAAACCCGATCAAGTTATTGTCGTCGGTGATCTCGTTCATGCAAGCATCAATCGTGAAGTTCTGTTATTGGAAGAGTTTAGAAAAAAATATACTGGGCTCCAGCTCCACCTGGTCAAAGGAAATCATGATCGGCTATCGAAAAATATCACCGAGCAATTTGCTATCCAACACCATGACGAAGTTTTTGCTCTACAGCAAATACAATTTAAACATCATCCTTCCGAAGCAATCGATCCATCATCCTTCCGGATTAGCGGACACCTACATCCTGGCGTGAGTATCGTTATACCACCAAAGCGGCAACTTCGCCTACCCTGTTTTTTAGTCTCTGAGCATCAGATCATCCTACCTGCATTTAGCAAATTTACAGGAATTGACAGCAGGGAACTATCGATTAAATATCAATGTTACGCAATCTCAGAAGATCTCATTTTTCCTATTCAAAAAGGCAGGTAGCAAGAAAAATTTAATTAGATTTTGAGCTCGCCGGGCGAGATCCCGTAATATTTTTTAAAAGCACTGCTAAAGTTATTCTGATGGCCATAGCCAGTTAACAATGCAACCTCGTAAACTGTCATTTTGTCTTCCAAAAGATAGCTTTTGGCCTTTTCCATTCGTACGCGTATAAGGTAATCGTGGATAGTAACAGAGAAATACTCTTTAAAATCTTTTCGGAGTTTACTCTCACTGGTGAGTACCTCTGCGGCGAGTTCCTTTTGGGTTGGTGGATTCGCAATGCGTTGTTCTAAGATTTGCCTAGCCATCTCCAAGCGTTGCACATCCTCTTCGTGGAATAAGGAGTTACTACTTTCCTTCTTCTCGTTATATTGCTCAAATTGGTACATTAATAATTCTACAATACGCGACTCGGTATGCAATCGGCGGATCTCACCTTTTTTTTTGGATTCAATCAATTCAGCTATGGTATGCTGCATCTCGTAGGTTGCTATCAGGTCCTCTTCCGAGAAAGATGCATACTCTCCCTTTTCGATCTCGTGCATAAATTGTTGGTGCAACAGAGAGTCACGTTTAATCAGATTGAGATAGTATTCCTTGGATATAACGGCTATAAAGTAGGTATATTCGATCCCAGGCTCTACCTCATGAATGGATTTAACCGAAGGAATATAGCGGATATTATGCCTGCTCATCCCATAAGGTAATTTGCTGTCCGTCGGCTTAAAAAATATAAACTGACTCGTGATAGTCTCCCCTTCAATCTCCGTAAGCACTTGCACTGGCCGATCAAACTGCATCTTTGAATGCAGGATAAACAACCCTGAAGTGGATAGCTGAAAATTCTCCATATGGACGGGATCCTTGGATATGGATATTCTATTTTCGACCAAAGGTTTGTCGGGAACATAGCCGTCCGGAATTTCTTCTTCAAAAAGCCAATCTGCCAACTCTACTATTTTACTTTTCACCAACATGATTACAAATCCTAAATAAGCCTGAAGCAGTTAAAATTAACGAAATAAGATGGTATTCTAAAATTATTTATAATCTTTCTAAATAATACGGTTAATCCAAGTCAATATCCATTTCCTCCAACTGAACATACGGTTTCAGTGTTCTTGGATTCATAATGACGTTTGATTCCACCGAAAAGATGGTATAAATTTCCTTTTTGGCGAGCACCTCTACAGGCGTTCCATGAAAAAGCTTACGCCCATTTTTTAGCATGAGGATACGATCGGCATACATTGCCGCAAAATTGACATCATGCACAATCAGCACTACCATAAATCCTTTACGGGCAAGCGCACGGGCTATCGCAAGGACTTTCTGCTGATAGTGTAAATCGAGGGCAGAGATTGGCTCATCCAATAACAGCAGTGAATCCGGATTGTCCCAGACCTGTGCCAAGATGCGTGCAAGATGGACACGCTGCTGTTCGCCACCCGATAAGCTCAGAAAATCCCGCTCAGCGAAAGCCGACACCCCACAAAGCTTCATGGTTTCCGCAACGACACTATAGTCATGTTCCTTCGGTGTATTCTTGTAATGCGGATACCTTCCCATCAGCACAATTTCCTTCACGTTAAAGCTTAGCGTCATCTGCTGCTGCTGGCTCAACAGCGCCCTGCATTTAGAGAGCGTCGCTGGGTCATATGTCGATAAAGCCCTTCCATTAAGATGAACAGCTCCCGAATCAGGCTTCTTTTCACCACAAAGCACCCCCATCAGCGTAGATTTACCCGCGCCATTGGCTCCTAGAATTGCTAGAACTTCACCTTTGCGCACCTGAAAGGTAATATCCTTCAGGAGCTTTCGTCCGTTCACTTCATAGTTGATCTTCTCTACACGTAGCATAATGCGATTATTTTTTAAGCTTCTGCCAAAAGGCTATTTATCTTTTATTAAAATATACAAGAATACAGGTGTACCCAGTAATGCTGTAATCACGCCGATGGGCAATTCGATGGGTGCCACGGCGACCCGGGCAATCACGTCTGCCAATGTCAACACCAGTGCCCCCAACAGAAGTGAACCCGGAAGGACAAAACGATGATCCGCTCCGCCCATCAGGCGAACAGTATGTGGAACAATCAATCCCACAAAACCAATGATACCCGATACGGCAACAGAAGCTCCCACTGCTAATGTGGAGAGGATGACAACCCATCGTTTGACACGGTCCGTGCGCATCCCCAATAGATCTGCCTGCAGTTCCCCCAATGCAAAAGCATTTAGCGACTTACCAAAAAAGGGCAATATCAATATGGGGATCAAAATAAATGGTGCCAAAGCCGTTAAGTTATTCCAAGTAGCACCGCCCAAACTGCCCAGCATCCAGAAAGTGATGGTACGCAACTGCTGTTCTGTAGACAGATAAGTAATCAAACCTGTTAGCGCCCCCGCAAATGCATTAATAGCAATCCCCGCCAATAACATGGTGGTTACATTGGGGCGCCCGTTCTTGCTTGCAATACGGTAAACGAGAAAGGCTGTTAAACCCGCCCCCACAAACGCACCAAAAGCCAATAAATAATAACCGATCCAGGCAGATAATGAAGTAAAGAGGAAAGTCTCAAAGGCAATGATCAATACCGCAAAAAGAGACGCTCCTGACGAAATCCCAATCAGTCCTGGTTCAGCCAGCGGATTACGGAATATACCTTGGATTGCAGCACCGGATATACCAAGCGCTGCACCTACCAAAAGTCCGAGCAAAAGACGCGGCATACGAATCTCAAAAAGAACATCTCCTTGCATATCAGGCACACTGCTGGCACTCCCCAAGTGCAATTTTTGCATCAACATCGTTAAGATATCAGCGGACGGAATATGATAAGCCCCCATCCCCAAGGCAACGATACTGACAACAACCAATACCAGGCCCAAAGCCAATAGTATAAATTTCTGCTTCTTTTGCACCGGCTTTATTTTGAATCCATTACTTTTCCAAAACCACGGTGTAATGCTAAGATAGCGTCTGGCAGCCGATTACTGAAATTGACCAGCAGCGAGGCATTCATCACCAAGATACGTTCGTTTTTACCTGCATTCGTGATACGCATCCCCGGCAATTTAAGGATAGCATCTTGCCCCCCAAGACTACTTGCGCCAAAATCAAATAGCAACACAATATCTGGATTGGCCTGCACCAGTGCTTCCGTTGTGTAGGGTTTGAAATCCGAAAATTCTTGAACCGCGTTTTTACCACCAGCCAGATTAATCATCGCATCCAGGCTACTACCTTTACCCGCTACACTCATGGTACCCGTACCACGGGCATATAAAAACAATACTTTGGGTGCTGCTTTACCCTGATTTTCCTTCTTTACTAATTCCATGGTATGATCCAAGCTTACTTTCGTGCGGGAAACCAGATTTTTACCGGCAGCAGATTCACCGACGGCATCTGCGACTTCCTGGATGTAACGAAGTGCCCCCGGAACAGAATAGTTTGGTTTAATGGAGACAAACTTCACACCAGCCGCACGGATTTGCTGAATGACCGATTTGGATACATCGCCTTCATTCGCAATAACGATGCTTGGCTTAAAAGATAATAAACCTTCGGCCGATACCGAACGGTTCTTGCTTACCCTCGGCAAGGCCGCCGCTGCTTTGGGCGATATACTTGTCACATCGGTAGCGACCATGTGCTCACCTATTCCCAGTCCATAGATCGTTTCGGTCAACGAACTGTTTAACGTAATGATTCTCTGCTGTGCCCTTGCCCATCCACCGATTTGCATCAAAAAACACAGTATAACAACATAAAATCTACTCATTGTAATTCTTTATCTCCACTATGGCGATAGCGGATCACCAGGAATGGTTTTACCTCTCGCCGTTCAACTTGAGTACAAAACAAATCAATAATCAGTCTAAATACAAATTATATTATTTTTTTTAAAACAGCATACCTCAACATAAAAAGCCTGACAAACCTTTAATAAACAGCAACATATAACTAAATCCAAACTACTTTTCACTCCATAAAAAACGGATTAAATAGAATTTATGACATTTTGCATAGAGAAAAATCCAAAAGGATTACCTTTTTTTGTAACATTATTTAGAATTATTAAAAATAAAAATAGTGTTTAAAAGCAGCTCACCTATTCGAACAAGCACACTGATCGCCCTTTGCGCCTGCCAGATCTACACTGTGCAAGCACAGGAAAAATGGAAAATCTCCGGTGTATTGAAAAACGAATCCAATAAAGGCGTCGCCAATGCGACTATCTATCTTTATCCAGATAAATATGCTTTTAAAACAGATACTGCTGGGAGATTTCAATTCTCCCAGCTCTATGCGGGGCGCTACGAATTACAGGTACAGGCCATGGGTTATCAACAGTACCGTCAAGTTATCGATTTGGATGACAAAAATCAGCAATTGACCATTGTGTTAAAAGCTGAAGAACGGCAGATGGATGTAGTTGATGTGCAGGGTAAAGTGCAGGCTGTCGACAATCTCGTTAAGGCCGAAAATGCCGCCATGCCCGTCAAGGTCATCACCAAGCGCGAGATCGAGCTTATGGGAAGCCGTCGTCTGGATGAAGTTTTAAAAGAACAGACCGGCATCGCCATCGTCAACGATATTGCCGGGGGCTCCAGAGCCGTCGGTGTACAGATCCAGGGATTCAGCAGCAACTACGTGATGGTTCTGGTAGATGGGCAACCTATGCTGGGGCGCAACAGTGGCAACTTTGACCTGTCCCGTATTTCGGTGACCAATATTGAGCGTATCGAGATCATCAAGGGAGCTTCCTCCTGCTTATACGGCAGTGACGCATTAGGTGGTGCAATCAATATCATTACACGCCATGGTGCTATCACACCACAGGCACAGGCATCGTTTCTTTACGGCAGTCTCAATACCGTCGATGCCACTTTGGAAGCTGAGACACCTTTTTCTAATCAGCGCGGCAGCGCAGTGTTTTCAAGCAATTACTACCGCACGGATGGTTTTAATACCGACAAGCAATACCTGGACTCCAAGAGCACCACTTTTCCACCCTATACCAACTATAGTTTCCAGGGGCGACTACGTTATCGTACAAGCAAAAATGGCACTTTGGGCGTTACAGGGCGTTATGCAGCCCGAGAATCTGAAATGATCAATGCATGGTCCGAATCGGCCACACTACAGGATAAACAAAAAGATCAGGACATCAATCTTTCGGCGAGTTACGACCATAATTTCGAGTCGGGACTGCGCAGTATGACGCGTTACTATTTCTCGCGTTTCCACTCCCAGATTGCCGCACAATGGTTGCAACAAGGTATTGTTGCAAGTGCCGAGCAATTTGGTCAGAATGTACACCGCATTGAACAGCAATTTGCGTATAGCCCCGCACAGCAGGTTAAACTTACCGGTGGTATAGGTGGTAGTCTTGAACTGATGGACAACCGGGATCTGGATGCCAAGCGCTCTTTGAACAGCGCATTCGCCTATTTGCAGACCGAATGGAAACCTGTAGACCGCTTATTGACGACGCTGGGTCTACGCTACGATCAGACCAATGTCTACAATGGCCATCTGAGTCCAAGTTTGGGTATACAATACCATGTCAGCCCTAAGCTTTTGATCAAAGGTGGTATCGGAGCAGGATTTAAGGCACCCGACTATAAGATGCGCTATCAGGTCTTTTTCAATCCAGCAGCCAACTATTTGGTCGTCGGTTCAGAGCGCGTAGCCGATGTGATTGCAGCCATGGATCAAGCCGGAGAACTGAGTTATAAAAACAGCTATATGCTCAATTTGGTAGCGGGTAATCTCAAAGCCGAAACCAGCATTTCAAACAATATTGGACTTACCTGGAGTCCGTCCAATAGATTTCAGGCCGATTTCTCGGTCTTCTACCATCGGATCAACAATCAGATCAACACAGTCAGTGTGGGTAACGGGACCAAAGTAGCACAGATCTATAGCTACCGCAACCTGCCCAAAGCCATGAATAAGGGTTTTGAAGTTTCATTGACCTATCAGGCGACCAAAGATCTGCAATTGTCGATGGGCTATCAATACTTGATTGCCAAAGACCTGAGTGTTTTGGATAGTATTGCCAAAGGCAGTTATCCCTACAACCAGATCAACGATCCCGCTACGGGCGAATATCGCCAGAGTAAAAAATCGGATTATTGGGGTATTGAGGACCGTTCGAGACACATGTTCAATGCAAAAGCCCAATATGAATATAAACCCTGGGGCGTCAATGTCAATGCGCGTGTCAATTTCAGAAGTGCTACACCTTTTCAGGAATATAATGGCAACCAGTTTATCGACAAATATGACATCTTTATCCCCTATCACACACTGGTGAATATGACGGTAGAAAAGAGTCTGATGAACCGCAGATTGACACTGCGTCTGATCGGTGACAATCTCTTCAATTTTACAAGCCGCTATTTACTCGGGCAACCTGGGAGGGTTATCATGGGCGGCGTGAGCTACCGTTGGATAAAAGAATAATAAGGACTAATGAACAAGAATTTAGCACACCAAGTACAAGATAAAAGATGAGAACGATTCGCATGATTATTGGAGAGTGTAGCATCTGGCTTTCCTTTCACAAGATTGGCCATTGTATTTTTTCAGCACTATTATTATTGACAATCGTATCCTGTGGGAAAGACAGAGACTATACGATCGGATTAGAAGATGGCAAAAGTACCTTGATCAAAGATCTTGCTGGCGATACCGATGCAGCCATGGGCGAAGGTACTGAAGGAAAAGAGCAAAGACCATTTTTTATATTTCTTTTTCGTTTTAAAGATCAAAAGCAAATATGGGTTAATACCAAAGCCGATTCTGCGCAGTGGCTTAAAACAAAAGATTGGGATATTGCCTTTACAGGTCCTTATAATTCAGAGATCTATGTGAACAACTCCCAGCATGAATACAATCCGGGTTATGGCGGCCAGGCAAATAATACCGCTGTGGTTTTACTGCGACAAGCCTATCAGAGTGTCACTGTAGCCCCTTCGGATGAAGAGTTTAATAAAAGTGAAGTAAACAAAATTGGCTGGGCAGCAACAGATGGTTCGGATGGCTGGTTTCGCTATAGTTTGAGCACCCATATTATGCAGGCGCTCCCCAATCGTACCTATGCGATTCGCTTACCCGATGGCAAATATGCCAAATTACAGCTGATCAATGCCTATAAGGGAAATCCAGCGGCGGTAACCAACCTCAATTGGCCTGCCCCATACTATACATTTAAATATTATGTACAGCAGGATGGCAGCAAAGATTTAAATACAAACACATTATAATAAGTAAAAATTACACAATTAAATTAAAGATGAATAGATTATTTACAACGGCAGCACTATTATGTGCATTGAGTTTAGGTTTTACTTCTTGTAGCAAGGATGATGATAAGGTGGAGCAAGTCGAGCCGGAATACCAAGCTAAGGTTATGGTCAAAGACGGTGAAACTGTTGATTTAACAAAGGTTTCCAAAACCATCAATACACAAGGAACAATCAAGCGTACAGGCAATACCTATTCACTTCGTAACTTCAAACAATTTACAATCGATGAAGATGGAAAAGCAACAACAACTGCTGCGCAAACCTATTATTTTGATTTTAAAGAGAACGATGGACTACAAACGACTGATGCTCCATTGACTCTTATAGCGCAACAACGCGTCATGGATGTGATTGCAAACACCACGAAATCATTTACACTATCCTATATAGATAAGGCTTATGAGACCGTCAATTCAGCTGATCAATTTGTAGCATTGACCGACAACAAAGCTGGAATTGTAATAGGTTCTACTGGTATTGGATGGGCAGGTTATAATACGACTACACACCATGTTATAGCTGTTAAGGACCGTACGTTTATTCTTTCAAAAGATGGAAAGCCATATTTTAAATTTAGAGTCAATAACGTATACTCGGATGAAACGCCTAATAAAGCAATTGCGTCAGATAATTATGTTTTCTACTCCATCGATTACCAAGAATTTAAATAGTATCAGCATAGTAGCTGGTTAAAATTCCAGCTGCTTTTGTTAACCAAAAATCAAAAACCGAAAAAAATATATTAAATACCAATTTTCATACACACTTTATCAGCAATAGATTTTATCTTTACCATTATTTAGAATAAATTTAAATAAAAATAACATACTAACAACCCTACTAAATGTATAGAAAAGGGACAAGGTATCAACTAACACAAAAAAACTAGTAACAATGAAAATAAAGAAACGCAGCAACCTATTAAAATTCATACCGGTATTGGCATTTTTAATTGTGTTGGGGGCCTGTAGCAAAAGCGAGCCCACAGTAGTAGAGCCTGAACCAGATCCTGTTGCACCAGAAGCTATGTTCAACCGCTTGATTACTGTTAAGAATTTTGGCGAATACTTACCTGCTGGAAGTGCACCTACAACAGAGCAGTCACCAATATATTACAGCTTAGAGCAGAACAAAGCTATTACTTCCGACTACGTCGGTACCGTCCGTTGGGATATGTCCTTTTCGGGTTTGTTCCGCAGCTTTATCAACTGCAACAACACAGCAAACGGATTTGGTAAAGGCGGCCCAGGCAAAGGCGGTATCTTGATTGTCGAGAAAAAATTTGAAGATGTCATCGATATCCCTTTAGATGCGGAGTTCCGTAAAGGTGAAAAAGCTTACGGTACTGATAATTCCGGCGATTTTGGTGAAGGCTTGGGCTGGTATCTGTATGATTTTTACGGTACGTTCAAAGGCGGTGGTGCTGAAAACAAAAAACACGTTGCTTATCCAATTGAGGGGCATACAATAATTGTTCGTACGGCACAAGGAAACTATGCCAAGATTAAAATGCAGAGTATCTACAAAGACCTATTGGACCCAAAAGATTGGTTTAAAGATTCACCAACACCATTCTTTACATTCCAATATGTACTTGCTAAAGCTGGTAGTACCAAATTTACAATCACTAACTAAAAAAATAAGTATAGCGCACTTTTTAGACACTAAACTAACATGAAAAGATTATACAGCATTTTAAGCTTCCTTTTTGTAGGATTGCTACTAACCCGCTGCACCAAAACGGAAGAATTAGCCTTACTTCCAGCAGACAAAATACTGGAATACAAAGTCACCAACCTCCCCAATGACGAAGTTATTTATGGAGCCGTAGACAATGAGGCCAATACCATTACGGTATATGTCCCTTACTACTATGGGCTATTGGTGATAGATCCGAGCATTAAACTCTCCAATGGAGCCAGTATAGCCGAAGAAATTTTACCTGTTAAAACAGATGAAAAGAACCAGACGTATACCGTAAAGTCCGCTACAGGTACCACTAGAACTTATAGCTTAAAGATTGAACTACAAAGTACACCATCTTTTGAAGCCGCTTTCGCCTCTACATCGTCCATTTCACTTACAAAAGGGCCCGGCACTGGTTTTCCAGCGATAAATGGAACGTTTATGCATACCAATCCTGCATTGGTAAGTATTGCGCTAATTAATCAAGAAACGAAAAAACGGTATCAAATGGCAACGCCCAATAGCTTAAAAGTATCGGGGATTGGATACCAATTAAGCTATACGGGTACCGAACGGGAAAACCGCATTCCATCCGATATTTTGGCAGGAACTTATGATGTTGAGGTCACCAATCTAAACCACGCCATTATTTTGGCCAATCCGCTCAAGATTACGTATCGCCAACCCGATGTATATATTAGCTTATTGGGACTAAATTTGGCAAAAAATAAAGACTGGACCATTACAGCCAACTTGGACAAAGTGATTTTAGATCCGACAGCTGTTATTATGACACTCAATGGCAAAGATTATCCATTGATTATCAAGTCGCACACGAGAACTGAAATGACAGTTTCATTACCTGCAGATCTTCCGACGGGAACATTTGAAAAGGTACAGGTCAAATTCCAATTTAAAGACTGGGCCGATGTGGTAAAAACGGAGCAAAATCCTAGTACGATAACAGAATCCTAAACAGACATCCACGAGATGCCATGGTGGCATCAAAATTAAATAAATTAAAACAAGAGAAGATCTCAACATGAACTCAAACATCAAAACTATCTTAAAATCAGCGATGGCCGTGACTATGCTATCGGCAGCAGTATGGGCAGCAGCCCCAACAACAGAATCAGCAACAGCTCCTTTGGCTTTAAACCAGGCTAAAGCAAACAGCAACTACACTGTAGTAGGTCAATGGTGGAGTCCTTCGGCAGCGGCAACTTGGCCGGCAGTCTATGTAGACCTTTCAACCGGAGCGCAAAGCCTGAGTAGCTCTGGTCAGGTTGCATTCTTTAGCCATGTGAATGGATCGATCAAAGCAAATTCTGGCTATTCAATCAGAACTATAACAAAAGACATCTCTTCCGTTGCAGCCGGAGATTGGGCTAGTGCTACTCCTGTGACATCACAAGGTAATAACGAATGGTATGAATATGACTTAGATAGCCATGGTAATGTAGCCGTTTCGGATCTTACCGTATTGGTGGGTGATGTAACTGGTGCTAAATATGCAGTCAAACTACTTAACTTCAGCAATGTCAGTCAAAGAAATATTACTGGATTAGAAGTAAAAGCAGATGTGAATATCGAAGTTAAGGCATTATAGTCTTTCCTATTTGATGAATAAAAGATTCCGCAACCTGGTGGATGGGTTGCGAATCTTTTTAGCCTAATTAACATCCGCATAACGATTTTTTTAACCAAAAAAATTATGCAACACTCATTTTTGAAAAAACAAATACATATCCTTCAATTCCTAGCTATTTTTATGCTAGCAATAACATGCTGGTCCTGTAAAACTGAATACCCAAGCCTGCCCTACAATGACATCGAATCTTTTAGTATTCAGGATGCTGACGGCAAAACCTTATCGGCAAGTATTGTAGATGACCAGATTATCCTATATTGGCCTCCATTAGTGAATCAACCCGAAAGCATTACACCGACGATTAAAGTTTCGGATTTAGCGACTATTACGCCGGCTTCGGGTACTGCCATACAGTTGCAATCCGAAAAACCTATTACCTATACCGTACGGGCACAAGATGGTTCCAGCAAAAATTATACATTGGTATTCCAGTACAACCAGCCCCTAGTACAGGCAAAAATGAATCTTCTAGAAGGTAAATATTACCTTAGTCACCCAAAAAATGAGGATTTGGTAGTACGAGGAGAAAATATCCTCCCGGAAGAGAACCAAACCAAGGGCTATCTGGTCGATAAGGATGGAAAAGAGACCTTACTTTCTTTTTCTCAACCTCCAACATCTTTCATTGCACAATTTAATACTCCAGAAGATCTCAAACCAGGCAAATACCACATCAAACTGATCTCCGGACGTTACACGAAACTCACCGATGTTTTTGAGGTATTCTTACCAACATTATACAATGTCATAAAATGGCAGGATTATACTGGCAAAAAGGGCGGCGACCTGGTGCTGAACATAAACAGTAAAGAGACTTATGAACTTTATTTCAAGGCAGATTTTGACCATTTTATAGCGATTGATAACCTCAATAACGAATATACTATCAACAATGTAGTCTTTGATGTTGCGACGATGACGATAAAGCTATCCATTCCCGTATCTGTACAGGGAAACGCAATTAAATCCTTGAAGATGATGGATAAAAACGGAAACTTATTATCAGAAGGCAATTTTAACATCTCTTTAAATTAATTAACACCTTGCCTAAGATATTTTTGACCGCATATTTTCGCAATCGTACAAAACCTTTAATCACAGCATGTTTCGCGGCACTAGCAGTATGCAGTTGCAGCAAGAGCGCTTCTGTCCCAGAAGAGCCTACAGCTCCTACTTTGCCTGAAGAAACCTTACGCCAACAATATAGTAAATCGGTAACGCAATGGCCAGCTGCCACTTGGTACAACAATATCAAGGTACGTGAACTGGCCGCTTTACCCGAAAACCCATCTAAAGATAAGGCCGAGCTTGTAGCACTTGGAAAAGCCTTATTTTTCGACCCCCGCACCGGTAATGGCATGAAGACTTGCGCTTCATGTCATAATCCGGACACCTACTGGATCGACCAAAAAACAACGGCAGATGGTATCGCACTGCATCACCGCAATACACCTTCCATGGAAAATGTCTGGTACCTGGAAGGCAAACTCTTCCACGACGGCCGCGCAATGACTTATCGAGAGCAGATTGCCGAAGCCATCAACTCCCCCATCGAAATGGGCGGAAATACGACTGCTTTACCCGCTAAGCTGCAAGCTATACCAGGCTACCTTCGTTTATATGAGGCGGCTTACTCGAGCCAGACGATGAGCGTCGAAGGATTGCTAGATGCCATAGCAGCGTATTCAAGATCAATTAGCAGTGGTGAAACCGCCTTTGACCGTTTTATCCAAGGAGATTACCAGGCATTAAACGATGCACAGCTCGAAGGCCTCCATCTGTTTCGCACAAAAGGGAAATGCATCAACTGCCATAATGGTGCCTTCTTTACCGATCTCGATTTTCATAACCTGGGCTATGCTGTTACCAGCAAAGGTGCCTTGGACAATGGTCGCTTTGAAGCAACAGGACTGGAAACAGACAAAGGTAAATTTCGCACGCCGGGTCTGCGCAATGTGATCCATACTGCACCCTACCTGCACAATGGCAGTATTTCGAGCTTAGGTGAACTGATTAACCTGCTGAGTCAGGGCATGCCCCAAAAGACAGGACAACAGATCAATGGCACCTTATCGCCGCATATTCAAAATGTCCGATTAAGCAGTAAAGAACAGGAAAATATCTTGGCTTTTTTGGAGAGTTTATCCAGTGTACCAAACAAAACAGAACGACCTGTATTGCCCTAAAATAAAAAATCCCAAAGGGGATACCTTTGGGACATTTTGAGTGCTCCACAGTAGCGGAGGCATCAAAAATTAAATAAATTGGCACAAAATTAGGCTTTTATATTAAATAAAAAAGTATTAAATTTCAGATAATTATCCATTTTGTAGCGAATCAACTACAAGGATGAGGAACAAAATGCGCATCAAATAATGAGTCGAATCCGCAAAATAGTTGGTCTATTAGTTACAATAACTGCTACAACAGCTTGTCAGAACGGCAGTAAAACAACAACTCTGCCCGATAAATTTATTAGTCCAAAAACAGGAACAAAAAAAGAATTGACGCTCGACTCAATCTACCTATATGCCAAACAGCTATACCGCTGGCAGGAATCACTCCCTTCATATACCACATTTGATCCGCGGACGAAATATACACAGATAGACCCCGAACAAACGGCTTATGAGCGGGCACTTTTTGCCCTCAGCCAATACGCTTTACACAAGAAAGATAGACCCTACGAATTGTCGACCATCCCCAATAAACCCAAATATTCATATTTGGAGCGTCGTCGTAACGACAATAAAAGTAGTTGTCATATGGCTAGCATAGAAACACCCTACAGGTATGCTACACACCTTTCCTACTGGTCTGCGGGAAACAAACGGATTGCTTATGTTTATCTCCCCTCTTTTCCCCAGCTCCAGACAGTGAAGGCCGAACTGGATCAGCTTGCAGCCGAACTGGCTCAAAAGCAAGTTACTCATCTCATCCTCGATCTACGTCATAACGGTGGCGGTTATGTGGAAACCGCAGAGTATTTAGCCAACCTCATTAGCCCAGCCAAACTGGATAAAAAAGTTATGTTCAGCGAGCAATTTCATCCGAATGTACAGCAAGGCAAGGCAAAACTACTCCTTAAACAACCTTATCTGGATGCCAATGGCAAAGTGGTCCAATACAAAGGACGCCCTGCCACCCTCGCCGATGTGGATTATAGTGAAAAAGCCAATACGCATTATTTTATCAAAAAGGGACATTTCAATTCTTTGCAGCAGTTATCCTGTATTGTCTCTGAACGTACAGCTTCGGCTAGTGAGCTTTTGATTAGCAGCTTCAAACCCTATCTTCCCCTGCGACTCATCGGTCAGCAGACCTTTGGCAAACCCGTCGGATTTTTTTCCATACGTGTAGGAGCCTTCGATATTTACCTGGCTTCATTTCTCATCCGGAACGCCGATGGTTGGTCGGATTATTTTGATGGGATCCCAGTCGACCTGCCTTTAGCTCCGCTGGAAACCTCCCGCCATCCCGGGGATCCGAAGGAGGCCTGGCTTGCAGCAGCCCTAAAGGACATTACAAAAGACGAAAATCTCACAGCAATTTCATCCGTGACTTATTTTTCGATGCCAGCAAATGAAAATTTGCTACTCAAAACAAATTTCAAATTAAAGTAAGAAACTTATTGCAGCTGGATTTTGTCATACTCTTGTTTAAATTAAAACCATTTTTCATAGATGATAAAGCAGAAAACAGCATAAATTTGTGGAAATAAATACGAATCTTTGTATAGAATCGTTATAAATAAAAATAAGAACATGTTAAGTCAACATATCAAAGAGCAAACGCACGCAGCTCACCAAAACGTAGAAGGAACGATCGTGCGCCAATTGAAAAATATTCGTTCTGAAGCAGATTACGCAGAAGTATTGAAAGGCTTTTATGCATATTTCCGTGCCGTAGAAGATCGCATTGCTCCTTTCGTTACTGCCGAAGTATTGCCAGATTTGGCCGAACGCCGTAATTCATCGTACATCAAAAGCGATATCGAAGCTTTGGGTGGCACTGTAGATAACCTTCCGGAGGCAACTGCTCCAGCAGTAACTAATGTACAGGAAGCACTTGCATCATTATATGTCTTAGAAGGTTCCATCATGGGTGGTCCGTACATCGTGCAGATGCTCAATAAATATGGCGTTACCAAAGGAACTTCTTTCTTTGAAGGTTATGGCGAAAATAGCCGTGACATGTGGGCTGGTTTTACAACAGTATTAAACAAATATTCCGAAGATCCGTCAACTTATGACCGCGCAGTAGAGATTGCTAACCAAACTTTTTATAACTTTGGCGAAGTATTCACTCCTATTGCCAGTGCAAACTAAAACAAGTGCGATAGTGTTTAATTCCTTAAATGGAGCAAAAAGATTACAAATCAAAATGGCTTAAGCGCGCCGGAATTGGAGCATTCCTCTTCTTTCTGGCCAAAGGACTTGTATGGCTCGCTGTGTTCTTTTTCGCAGCTAAGTCCTGCAGCATATCTATTTAACACAAAAATATGAAGCCTTCATCTAACGCTCAAAAAAGGCGTCCGATGAAGGCTTCTTTTTTAACGCAGGCTAGCCTGTGTGTTTTTTATCTCGAACGCTAATGTCTTCATATTGTCTTCGTATTGTGTTCGTACCACCTTCGGAGATGGACAGACTTGCAACCATTATTGACCAGCTTCCGAACAGATAATTCCTGTTCAGGGTCTGGACGATATCTGTTCAGTACCTGTACAATATCTGTATCGCATCCGAATAAGGTACGAAGCAGGTACGAATCTGGGTTATACTTTTGTAACCACCGTCCGATACAGCTCTATACCCTCATGACTGATAACCTGACAAGCAATTTCTCCACTATTGACCGAGAAATAGAAAAACCCGTATTGATCTTTCGCAAAACGGCCATACGGTAAATCTGTTTTCACCGGGGTTACTTCGGATCCTGCTCCCGAGATAAACTGATGAAACTTCTTGCCTTCAACTTTCAAATGCTGCAGGGAATGCTCATGTCCAGAAAGGTATATATCAACTTCCCGCTTTTCAAAAATAGATTCCAGGACCTTTCGCACGGCCAGCGTGTCATAATTCGTTGTACGCGGTCCTGCCGTATACAAGGGATGGTGGCCGATAACAATTTTCCAATGTGCATCCGAATTTTCCAGTAGCTGATCCAGCCAGGCGAGCTGTTTCTCGGGTTGCTGTCCCGCAACATGTGGCCCATACTCGCTGTTACTGTAAAATTCAGGAATCATCGGGTTGGTATCGATAAAAGCCATCAGGACCTTTTCCCCATCCTTGAGCGCAAATGTCTTGCTGTAATAACGCGAAGGCATCTTCCAGCGCCTGCTGATACCGCTATAGCGCACCTGCGCATCGGGATCTGATTTATAATCGTGGTTTCCCAAAATGGGATACCAGTCCCATTGCAGCGAAAATGCGGTATAGATATTTTCAAACGAATAATGCCACAAGGGATCATGCTCACTGACCACGCCGGAGGGGTAAAAATTATCACCGGTAGAAATGATAAAGTCATTGGGGTGCTGATCGGCCCATTGGCCCATCTGTCCTGCTACGGCCAACTGATGGTCAGCACCGTTGCGTCCCCAGTCGCCTACAGCCATAAAATGAAGATCATAAGCATCTTTGGGCTTTAAATGCTGTCGTATATCTTCGCTTTCAAGTTGCGTGGGTTTTGTCAGGCCGAAGCTGCTGAGCGTAATTCCGCCCAGGCCGGCTGTAATCGCCGTGCCCAGGGAATTTTTCATAAAAGTTCTGCGTTTCATCAATAGATTTTAATAACCAGGATTCTGTTGCCAGTGGGTGTTTACGTTTAATACAGTTGTTGGTACGGGAAAAATACGACGGAACTTCTCGCTCATCCCGGCAGGATACAGCGATCGGAATCCCCAGTTATCTTCAAATTTTCCGTAACGGATCAGATCATTTCTACGCCAGGACTCGTCGGCAAACTCCCTTGCACGCTCATCCAATACATCTTGCAGATCTGGGGCTGCCGTGAGTACAGGTGCATTGACATAGGTACGGATCTGATTAACCAGGGATTGTGCAGTCTGACCACTGGTGGCAGCAGCCCCACGGAGTATAGCCTCCGCTTTCATCAACAGGATATCGGCATAGCGAAATACCGGTACATCGTTGCTCTGATTCCGCTGATTGGCTGAGGTAACGGCTACGTCCATATAAAACTTAATGGATCTGTACCCCATCGAGCGCCCCTTTTGGTCATTACCCACATTGAGCGTGGCCGCGCCATCCGAACGCAACGTAATTTCTTTCGTGGTCTCCAGCTGCCAATCAAACTGCGCATCTGCATCTGCAGCATTATAATCCTGATCTATGCCGCGTTTGGAAGTTCTGATCAGAAAAGGACGAGTCTTATCTTCTACATAATTTGACCAATAATATTGCTTACCACCGATATATGAAGCATTCCTTTCGTCGCCTTCCAGATTAAATTTCTCCAAATAGCTTGGTAATACACGAAAAGTTCCCCCAACACTTTGAGGTAGTGTGGCAAACTGATTCTGCGCACTGCGATGTATCCAAAAGCGTGAATAGGTCATACCCTGTTGTTTTTCGCGATCGTAAGGTATGGCGAAAATAAAATCCTTTACCTGATAACCATTATCGGGGCGAAATTTGGCCATAAACTTGTGACTTGTCAGATTAAACTGTCCCGAGGAAATAATCTGATCGCACATCGCAACTACATCATTTAATTTTTCATTTTGTGCACTTGGATTGTAATTGGCTACATCCGCAGCCGTATAAACAGCCCAGTTGAGATACAACTTGGCCAGTAATGCTTCGGCCATATATTTCGTTGCTTTTCCATAGGTTGCTACAGAAACTGTGGTCGGCAGCAAGTCCTTCACCGCAAGCAATTCGGTCTCAATAAAACGGCAAATTTCAGCACGGCTTGAACGTGCAGGAACGGCATCAACAGGCCCTGTGATCAACGGTGCAGCACCAAAATTATCCATCAGTATAAAATAATAATAAGCACGGATGGCACGGGCGGGTGCCGTCAGCTTTTCTTTATCTTCCCCAAATAATTCAATGGCATTATTGGCTAAGGTTATTCCAGTGGAAGCATCGTTCCAGATACTTGGTAAGAGGCCGTTGTCGGCATTCCAATTGTGCACATGAAATTCACGGTATCGGCCGCCATCAAACCAGTCTGTCCCCATGGAAACACTCACGGCCTCATCTGCTGAGAGTGTTTGGGCCATCCAATGATCGCGCCCCATTGCGCCACGGTAAGCTGCATATACATCAGCAAGAATTGCCTCAGCTGCACGTTCCGAATCTGGAAATTCCGTCAGCTGTGATTTTATATCAACATCCAGATCGGTACAAGATCCCAGCGAAAAACTCAATGCTGATAAAGTAAATAAGCGAATAAATAGTGTTGGTTTCATATAAATTATTTCTTGTTCTATAGGCCGTGTGGCATACTCCATTTATGTCAACAGGATTGTTTCGATAAGAAGTTTTCCATCCCACAGCGCTGTCTTATAAATTAAAATTAAGGCCAAACATAAACGTACGTGTGCGTGGGTAGGTCTGGCGGTTATCGATTCCCGGTGTCAAGCCTCCCAAGCCCACCTCGGGATCAATTCCTTTATACTTCGTCAGTACAAACACGTTATTCATCGTTGCATATACCCTTAGATTTTTAATCGGTATATTTTTCATCGGTATCGTATAGGCCAACGTAACATAAGCCAAACGCAGGTAGCTTCCATTTTCCAGGTAACGATCGGATAGGTAATGCGCATTGATATCCGTCATGCGCTCGGTTTCCACGACACTCGCAAGCACGTTTTTCTGTCCTGCGTTACCGACAACGTTGGAATTACGCGCTCGGGTAGCATTCATAATTTTCTGTCCAAAAGCACCTTGAAACATTCCGTTTAAAGAAAAATTCTTATACGAAAAACTATTGTTCCAACCCAATGTCAACTTGGGTTGTGGACTTCCCGTCACAGCCTGATCTTTCTTCTGTGGTGTGGTGGTCGTTTCGCCGGTACGTTCTCCAGTCTTCTCATCATGAACATAAAATACCGACACGCCTTCATCGTTGTAGCCTGCCCATTCCCAGGTATAAAACTGACCGATAGGCGCTCCTGGTGTCAGCCTCTGCTGAAAAACATTGGTCTGTCCAGCCCCACCTAGATCCGACAATTCGATATAATCCTGGGTAAACTGCTCGTTAGCAATGCTCACCACCTTATTGGTATTGTGCGATAGCACCAAGCCGGTATTCCATTTGAAATGTTCTTTATCGATCGCCTTTGCATTTAAAGTAAGCTCGATCCCGCGGTTTTCAATTTCCCCGACGTTGGCCGTCAATGTCGGATAGATATATTTCGATTTGCTTACCTGATAATCATAAATCAGGTCACTTGTTTTCTTTTTATAGACCTCCAAAGATCCTGTCAGGCGATTTTTCAGCAACCCGAAATCCAAGCCTAGATTAATCATGCTGGTGGTTTCCCATTTGAGGTTCGGGTTACTATTGCGAAGCACCATCAAAGTGCGCAATGGGCTTACCTGACCATCGGCACTGACATAATCGAAAAACTTGGATGAGGCACCGCGAACAGACTGCGCAGTAAAAGCATCAAAACCCAGCGAGTTGCCGCTCACACCATAACCCGCACGTAACTTCAAATCATCAAAAATTCCGCTTTCACGGATGAATGATTCCTCCGACAGGCGCCATGCTGCAGACACCGAAGGGAATGTCGCCCAACGATTGTTGGACCCAAAAGCCGAAGATCCATCACGTCTTACGGTCGCCTGTAGCAGATATTTACTGTTATAAGCATAATTCACCCGGCCATAAACAGATATCATACGCAAGGTGGAAAGATAATAGTTCCCAAAGCCCAACAAATCAACTACATTCGCCATCCCAGGGTTATAGTAACTTAAATCATCGTTATAATAATCGGAGGTCGTCAATTGAAAGCCATCGTTATTGTTGTTCTCCTCCCATGAATAACCGGCCAGTGCAGCTACTTTGTGCTTTCCGGCAAATGTCTTTTCATAGCTCAGGTTCATTTCCATCACTTTCCGTTCATCTTCTACTGCGGCACGGATAGATTTGCCATTTTGGCCACGTGCAGCCATTGAAGACATCGCGTAGTATTGCGCGTTGTTGAACTGCCTATTTTGCATCGAAAGATCAATATTATAGGTCAGCCCGGGCAAGATCTCATAGCCCAGTTTGGCATGTGCCTGAAGGACCTTTGTTTTAGAAAAATTTGTATTCTCCTCAATTAAGGAAAGTGGATTGGCATATTGCGAACGGTCGGGTTTTTCAAACCAGGAGCCATCGGCATTTCGGATCGGCGATACAGGCAGGTAATAATACATTGCATCATATACACTGAGTCCCTGATCCAAAGCGAGTACATCATTCTGCTTGGTGATACTTGCGTTGATATTGAAAGACGCCGTCAACCGGTCATTAAGTGCCTTGGTCTGCAAAAATGCTCGAGCAATCTGACGCCCCATATCTGTCCCTTTGATAACCCCATTGTTTTTGATGGTATTGAGACTAATGCTATACTGTGTTTTTTCTGCACCGCCAAGAATGGATATATTATGGTTGTTCGATACCCCTGTCCGCTCCACCGTTCTTTGCCAATCGGTATCTGCCCCCAGGTCGTCCGTTGGTTCCATCGAAAACCCATTATCATTGACATAGGACCTATATTGCGCAGCATTCATCATCTCATAATGCTTAGCCACCTTATCGATCGCCAGATAACCGTTGTAATTGATGTTGGTCTGCCCTGATTTCCCGCGCTTAGTTGTGACAATAATAACGCCATTGGCCGCTTTTGAGCCATAAATTGCGGTCGCTGAGGCATCGCGCAGCACGTCGATCGAGGCAATATCATCTGGCGCCACCAAGGCCAGCGATGCGCCCGGGACACCATCGATTACATAATAAGGTTCCATCGCTTCACCGCTGCGTAAGGTTGAAGCACCTCTTAGGCTAATAGAAGGCGTGGCATTGGGGTTACTGTTATTTGTCGAAATGGTTAGCCCCGCAACTTTACCCTGCAGCATCTGTGCTGGTGAGGTAAATACACCAACATTCGCATCTTCCGCTTTAACACTGGTGATCGAGCTTGTCAGATCTTTTCTGGACACACGACCATAACCAATCACAACTTCATCCAATTTAACCAAGCCTCGCTGAAGCTTTACATTCAGGGACAACGGTTTTCTCGCTTCAATGACATAACCCGAAAGCGTATCGGACTGAAATCCGACAGCCGAAAACACAAATTGATAACCAACATGTTCCACTAAATTCTGAAAATGGAATAGTCCCTGGCTATTCGTACTGGTGATCACACTAGAGCCTCCATTGACCTGAATAGCTTTTACGCTGACACCAGGGAGGAACTCGCCCTTTTCATTTTGAACAGCGCCTTTCACCTGTTGCTGCTGTGCATGAAGTTGGGTAAGTCCAGCTGTAAGCAATGCAAAAATAAGCAGATTCCTTTTTTGCGGATTTGTTTTTCTGAGCATATTTGTTAATTGTTTAGATGTTCGGTAATCGTATTTTCCTGCTTGTAAAGCGTGTAGCTGCCGTCCGCATTGGCGACAAAGCGCAATTCATTGATTAGACAGATGGTTGTCAAGATATCTTTCAAGGAATTTTGCTGTACATCAATCTCACCAGTATAGTGAATAGCCGCTATACTCTTGTCCCCCAAATGAATCTGCTTCTTGAATGCTGTTTCTAAACCCAATATCAAAGCGGACATTGGCGTGTTTTTAAGATTTAATAAATCAGGTACAGCGAAGTCTGGTACTTTTATTGGTTTTTCTTTATGCACGGCGTCCAATCGGGTTGTTCCGCCTTTATAAACGGTCAGATTTTGACCTGGGCCATCCAGAAACACGTTTTTGAAATGATCGCTCAGGGACGAAACAAGCACCTTACCGGTATGCAGTGCAACAGTCACAGTTTGATGTTTTAATTTGGTATTAATCGTAAAGGATGTACCGAGCGCCGTCGTTTTAGTACCATTGGCAAGTACTGAAAATGGACGTTTTGGATCTGAAGCCACATCAAAGTATGCTTTACCCACAAGTTCAATGTCGCGGGCATTGTCAGCAAAATCTTTCACATAGCGAATTTGACTTTGTGCGAATAAACGCACATGAGATCCATCAGGTAGATCTAGAACTATACTCTGGAGATTTCTATTTTCTTTCGAAATCCACGCCATATCTGTAGCTTCTACAACCGGATTAGCTGCAGACAGCTGTTCAAAAGGCTGCGGAACTGAATCTTGCGTCCACCATGTGACAAAATGGAAGGGAAAGAAAACGATAATTGCCGCCGCAGCACTGTATCGAAGCATCTTGATCAACCGATACCGCCGTAAAACCTTGCGACCCTGTGCATCTTCCTCGTCTTGAATGGCATCTTGAATCTGCGATTTCATCGCATCTGTGGGTACAACGTCCTCCATCGCTGTACTATCAAATTGCCCCCATTCCTCGTCCTTGAAAATTTCGTCTACCACGAAGGGCATTTTCCAGATCTGCTTTTTAATCTGATGCTGCTTTTCGTCATGCTTCATACTACTATTACGCAGGTCGGCACGACATCCCTTAGTGCTTAACAATTATTTAATATAGGAAAGCGACATTTAAAGTTGCCGAACCTAGAGCATGATGGAATAAAGATGTTGTTTGAGCTGAAGAAGTGCTTTACTGATATGCTGTTCCACCGTCTTTGTGGAAATAGAAAATTGGGCCGCAATCTCTTTATGGGAAAGACCTTCCTTACGGCTCATTTCAAAAACTTTACGACGCATTTTGGGCATGTTCTGAATATCCTTTTCCATCATACGCAAAAGTTCTTTGTTTTCTATCGCACGGATCAAACTGTCTGTAAAAGGAGTTGCAGCGGCCTGTCCCTCATATTTAAACCTTGTTGCCTCTTTACGCAATAAGTCGATCATCACCTGCCGCGCCATCCCAAATAACTGTACCAAGATACTAAGCTGATCGTCAAGTCGCTCTCTTTGGTTCCAGAGTTTAATAAAGGTCAGCTGTGTGACCTCCTGTGCGATATAGTCCGATTGCGTACGCTTGAGTACAAAACCGAAGATCTGTCGATGGTACTTATCGTATACGATATTAAAACTTTTCTGATTGGAAGATTTGATTGGCTGAACATGTTCCATTGCGATGTCAAAATTAAAAGCACAAGATTTCTTCAATATTAAGTTAAAATCAATATTAAATTAAAAAAACCAGATACACAAGCACTCCACATCGCGCAATTCATTCTTACTTGAACAAATTTTATTTAAAAGACAGCAGAAATCTCCCTATAATTGCATGGTGGAATATTTCATATAATAATGAGAATCCATAATTGTTTACAACTCCGCCGGGCATATAAAGGCTGAAGCATGGAAGGTATACCGTCAATAATCGTGTAAAAGCAACAATACAATGAAAAGAAATCTAATTTTAGTTTTAACAAGTTTTATCTTAACCTGGAATCTGGCCCTATGTCAACAACGCGAGGTGGATTTTAGCAATGCCTATATTGCGCATAACGATGGCAAGACAACTGTGGAAATCAATGAAGCACAGGAACTCGTTTATATTATCTTTTCAATAACGGACTTTGGAAAAGAAAATCCAAACATGACCAAACAGAATACCGAATATTTTGAAGAGGTCAAATCACATTTTACGGCATTTTCGGATCTACCTATAGTGAAGAAATTTGACCAACAACTGCGAGAGAATTTAACGAATTATTTTCTTTTAGCAGCAAATGTTTATGGCTTCAAGTTCAAAGACGATGAACTAATACCGACGAACATCTATATTTTTCCGGCAAAAGGAGTTGGAAATTACCAGATCAAATCAAACCCCATTCCGGCTTATAAAAAAGAACTGGAAGAGTTTATTAGAAAATCTGGATACCGGGCATTTTATAAACAGCATAAACCCTACTACGATAGTCTTCGCGCCGCCTATGAAGAATATGCTTCCATTGCCGAACAGAAAGAATGGTTAGAAAAAAGATTCAATTACAAAATCAACAGTTATCGTATATTGACATCGCCCCTCATTGCCGGGATGAATGCAACACACACCTTCAAATATAAAGGATTCAAAGAAATATTACTTTTTCTGCCCACGCTTCGTGAAGACGAATCTTGGAGTCCCAAATTTAAGAAAGCAATAAATACCCGGATCATTTTCACAGAAATAGACCATAACTACGTCGGACCTCTGAGTGAAAAAAATAAAAAACAGATTGATACCATATTTAACAACCGGGAATTCTGGATAGATGCATCGAATAAAAGTACAGTCCATTACCCAAGTCCGGTCAAAGTGTTCGACGAATACCTAACTTGGGGACTATTCATTTTGTATTGTTATGACAAATTTGGCGAAGATTATGATCTATTTGGACAGATTGTCGAAAACGTCAATGATATGATGGTGAACAAAAAAGGATTTCCTAAAGCAGATGAATTTAACGCCGAATTGTTTAGCCGCTATAAAGACAATAAAAACAAAGATATGGAATCTTTATACAAGCCCCTATTAGAATGGTGTTCAAGACAAAATTAGTCCCATTCCGACAATATTTAGTATATTAATAACGATAAAAAATAAAACGTTAGAAATATGCATGTAGCGATCACAAGAAATCAGCGTAGTTAACAGTATTTAAATCCGTTCAAGGCCTACAAAGGAAAATATTATGAATATTAAGATCATCGGATCGGGCAGCTTCGTCCCATCAAATCGCATTAAAAACGATTACTTTAAAAATCATCTTTTTTTGGATGAGAACGGGCTACCATTTAAACAGTCTCAACTAGTCATCGAAAAATTCAAAGCAATTACCGGAATTGAAGAGCGTCGCTACGCCGATGCTAACCAAGTCGCTTCCGATCTAGCTTTTAAAGCCGGTCAACTTGCCATTGATGATGCGGGTATTGATGCAGAAACACTAGACTATATTATCTTAGCCCACAATTATGGTGATATTCCATATGGTAAAATCCAGTCAGATACAGTACCATGCCTAGCGAGCAGAGTGAAGAAAAAACTTGGTATCAGCAATCCCAAATGCGTCGCTTATGATTTATTATTTGGTTGCCCCGGCTGGAATGAGGGTGTTCTGCATGCCAATGCTTTTATCAAATCAGGGATGGCAAAGCGCTGTCTCGTTATTGGTGCAGAAACGCTATCACGTGTGACTGATCCTTTTGATCGAGATTCTATGATTTACGCAGACGGTGCCGGCGCGGTAATTGTCGAAGCAACCCATGACAGCCGTGGCCTCTTGGCCTTTGAAAGTGCAACGTACGCCATTGAGGAATCCGACTACCTTAATTTTGGACCTTCATACCAGCATGAGCAGCATACGGAAACGCGATATATTAAGATGAAGGGACGCAAGATTTATGAGTTTGCCCTCAGCAAAGTTCCTTTGGCCATGCAAGCTTGCCTTCAAAATGCTAGTATCGATATCAGAGCGATAAAAAAAGTACTGATCCACCAAGCCAATGAAAAAATGGATGAAGCCATTCTCAAAAGATTTTACGCATTGTACAATATGACGGTCCCAGCCGATGTCATGCCAATGACTATCCATAGCTTGGGAAACAGTAGCGTCGCAACCATCCCGACACTATATGATCTCATCAAACGAGGCGAGATTGAAGATCAATCGATACATGAAGGCGATATCATCCTATTTGCTTCGGTAGGTGCTGGAATGAATATAAATGCTTTCCTATATCAAGTTTAAAAAAATGGATGTGCAAATTTATTTTGTCTGTAAAACCTACTTTAGAATGGCCTAATCGCGGAATTACTCATTCATTTTAATAATAGGCTCATAAATACTATGTTTAATAATATTTTATAGTTATATTTGGAAGATAATCGGCTCAATTTGCTTCTCTGAAATCGAAAAGTTATAACACTTCCCGCTCAGTTTCGCATCTTCAGAAGTAATTTTTGTTGTCAAAATAATAGGTGAAGTACCTTTTTGAACTTGAATATACCCAAGCACATTAAACTACAAACATCATTTCTTGCAAACAAATCGATTGAATAGGGTTAAGATATCCGTATCGTAACGCGAATTTATTTATAGAATACTTTAATATAATATATAAAACAATGCAAGAAGGAACTATTAAATTCTTCAACCAAACAAAAGGATTTGGTTTTATTACTCCAGCTGCTGGTGGAGATGACATTTTCGTACACGTATCAGGATTAATCAACGAAGTACGCGAAAATGACAGTGTAACATTTGATGTAGAAAACGGTAAAAAAGGTGTTAACGCAGTTAACGTACGTATCGCATAATTAAGTAAACACACAAGGAGATATCTATTTATCTTCTTGCGAAGTGCACCGGGCAACCGTTGCACTTTTTTTATATATCCGCCATACATCAACTACATTTAATCCGTCAGAAAGACGTTATGATGTCTTTTTTAAATTAGCCCCCAACTTCAACCCCTTGGCCGCTTGTCCACTTGCCTTGTCACGTAATACAGAAGGTCTTTATGTTTAGGAATAATTTTTATTCTCAATAACCCAACAGCTTAATTCACATATTACACCTTTAGTATATATAAAAAACACATATCACTGCACATCAATACAATATGATATTTATAAAGAAATATTCCCTTCAATTTATTTGCTGTACGGCTCATGTTTTAGATGATTTTTCAAATAGGATTGCTCATAAAAGGAATATAACACGATAACAACACTCTGGCAGTGCATGACAAAGGTCTCCAAGAGGTTTTCGACATTCCTAGACCGACAATAAGGAAATAGAATTAAAATTATCAACGGTTAAAATCAAAAATATTTTTAAACATAAAAAACTAAAAATAAACAATTTAACAAAACCCATATAAACTTATGAAATATCATAAATCTACTCAGCCCCGCCCATCGGTTATGTTAAATTTCAAGTTTACTCTGCAGTGCCAATACGAACTTTGTCGTCACCCGCATTTATACGGTATTTCAAATTAGTTATTGCAGTTTTCCATTTAATTTCGAATTTTAAAATTAAATTCGCGCACCATGGTTAAGCATGGTATACTATAGTATATGAGAAAAAATCCTTCCGGAAACAGCAATGCAAAGCAACGTAGTGAGAACAAGAACAATGATATAGATCTTTATCTAAAAGCATTGAATTCAGCCTATTCGGGAATTATTATTACAGACAATTTGCAGCATGACAACCCTATTATTTATTGTAACAAAGCTTTCGAAACCATCAGTGGCTATGCACAAGAGGAAATAATAGGTCACAACTGCCGCTTTTTACAAGCGCAAGATCGTTCGCAAGAAGAACGTAGAATTATCAAAGAAGCGATTCTGCGGGGTGAAGAGTGCAAAATCGAAATTCGTAATTACCGCAAAGACGGAACCCTTTTTTGGAACGAACTTTTTATTTCCCCCGTGAAAAACGAAGACGGACAGGTGACACATTTTATCGGTGTTCAAAATGATATCAGTGATCGAAAAAAAGCAGAACACGATCTTCGTGAAGAAAAGTCACATGTCGAGCTCAAAATACAGCAGAGGACGAAAGAACTTCAGGACAAAGAAAGTTTTTTATCCAGTATTATTGAAACAGTTAGAGAGAGTCTCTTGGTATTAGACGCGAATTATGATGTTCTGAGCGCAAATAAGCATTTCTTAAACTCTTTTAAAGTCACTACAGAGGAAACTGTAGGAAAGCAGTTATTTGACTTGGGTAACCAGCAATGGGATATTGCTTCGTTAAAGGAAATGCTTACACAGATACTGCCTACCAATAATCCAGTGATCGATTATGAAGTGGATCATACGTTCCCTTATATTGGGCGAAAAGTGATGTTGCTGAATGCCTACCGCATTGAATTTGAAGGCAAATACAAAGACCGGATCCTCATCGCGATCGAAGATATCACTGAAAAGAAAGAGCAAGACCGACGTAAAGATGATTTCTTGTCTATCGCAAGCCACGAGCTCAAAACGCCACTGACAACGATTAAGGGGCTTTTTCAGATTGTACAGCGGCTCAGTGTCGAAAATACAGATCCAAAGTATATTTCTACATTAGATAAAATAGCATCCTATATCGACCGGCTAAACCTGCTTATAGCCAAACTCTTGGATACTTCTAAAATTCAATCTGGAAATTTGGAACTGCACATGGAACCATTTGAGATCGATAAGACGATTCAAGACGCCGTAGAGAGTATGCGACTGGCCGTGCCTGACGCTGATATTCATTTTTCAGGCAGTTCGGATAGTATCGTGGAGGGTGATGAACTACAGATTATCCAAGTACTCAATAATCTGCTATCAAACGCTATTAAATATTCGCCAGAATCTAAGAAAATTGAAGTTAGTATTCATAGGGTTGCTAACTTTGTAAAGGTCTCTGTGCGAGATTACGGTATGGGAATAAGCTATCAGGACAGATTAAAGATTTTCGAAAGATTTTTCCGCGTCAGCCATATACAAAAAAAGTTTCCGGGTTTGGGCATTGGTCTCTACGTTTCGCACGAGATCATTGTCAATCACAACGGTACATTGTGGGTAGAAAGTGAGCTGGGGGAAGGATCTACTTTTAATTTTACATTACCCATTGTAAACAATAACTAACAAATATGCAGACTAAAAAGATAATGATCTGTGATGATGACCGAGGGATACTCGAAATGCTCGAACTTTTTTTAGATATGGAAGGATTTAATGTCATATGCGAATCAAATAGTACCAACCTGACGAAGCAATTAATTTCTCATCAGCCGGACCTATTGTTATTGGATCTTTGGATGCCAATAATTTCCGGCGATCAACTGATCAAGATGATCCGAAGCACACCCGAAATTAAAGATACCCCCATCATCGTGCTTTCGGCGAGCGTGGATGGACCAGAGATCGCAAGCGGCTTAGGGGCCAATGGTTTTATCGCAAAACCCTTTGATCTGGTAGATATCACCCAAAAAATTGATAATATACTGAAGAATTAGTCCCTAAATAGGCCGTTGAAATATACTCATTAAAATTTATAGAAGCACTTTTAATCAAAAGTGCTTTTTAATTGAATACAAATAGTATATCAGCGATATGATGGTCGACTCAATTTATCGACCAATAAGAATAGATCGTCCAATTCAAATGGTTTGGACAAAAAGGCGTCGGCCCCACATTCTAAAGCAATCTGTTTGCCGTGCGACTTCGCAGACATCAAGACTACCGGAAGATCGGCGTGTTTCTCCGAATTTCTAAGCTCGCGTACAATATCGTCACCAGCTATCCAAGGCATATCAATATCCAATATTAAAATATCAGGGTATACTTCGTCAACCATGGCCACAAGTTCCCTGCTCTTTGAAACAAGATAGACATTGCTTCGTTCATTTTTTAAAGCCAGCTCCAATACGTTAAGGATGAGCGCGTCATCGTCACAAATAACAATTTTCTTTTTCATTTTTTGATTGTTTATAAACACCGCAATGATTGAAAAATATGGTCTTGGAGAGAATTAAAAAAATAGACCTAAGCTGGGCAGATAATTGGTTACCAAACCTTTTATATCATCTTTCTTTGAGATTTCGACAAGGTAGTCAATTTATGGGATAAACAACTGCTTTATTTATTAAATATTGCTATCACCCACGTCCGACGCTGGTGATAGCGTTGTTTAATCAAATAATGGAAATCCGAAAATCGAGCGGGGTAATTTGTGTTTTTCTTTTGAACAATCGCGTTAGCGACTGCGGATGCTCAAACTTCATTCTTTCCGCTATTTCCGCAACAGAAAGATCCGTTTCGGCCAATAGCTGCTTGGCAACGGCAACTATAAAATTTTCAATATGATACTGTGCTGTCTTTCCCGATACTTTTAGCGAGATGTCATTAAGAAATCGTGCTGTACAATTTAGTTTTTTCGATAATGATGTAGCGGTCGGTGGCGCTAACATACAACGTCGCTCCTGGTCGAAAAATGTATCCAGCTCCTTTAAGAGTTGACACTGCAATGCATTAATTTCATCCGATTTATCTTCCATGAAGCGTTGGTAAAGCCTTTGCATATGGTATAACAATAGATTCAGATAGGACGCGATTATTGTCGAATGAATTTCACTTTGTGGCATTTTGGTCTCTTCAACCAATAGGTTGAAGAGTTTAGCAATAAGATGGTGATCGTTGTCTTTTAAAACCAATGATTCCTGCATTGAGTATTCCAGAAATCCAAGATCCTTTAATCTGTTCCGCAGGCTGTAGCCTTTAAAAAGATCCGATCGAAAGGCAAAATAAGCGCCTTTTTTCAAATACCCTTTTATTTCGGAGGCCGGAAAATAATACTGATTGAAGAATAATAATTTGTTGTACTCTTCATCTCCATCGTTAAATGCTCCATAAACGATTATGAAGCATTTATCTTCAATCAGTTTTTGAGCAGCATTTAGAAATTCATCATCATGATCGAAATCGTCAAAATAATAGGTATGATTTAATTTAAAAGCATATTGCAGTTCACTCATCTTGTCGGCACTCAGCATATATAATTATGTAATGGGTATAAATTATCAAGGTAATGATGCTAAAAAAGTCTCATTATCCTTATGAACCCATACATAATAGCGATTGTTTCCGTTTTTTCAAAATATCATCTCATCCATCGTCACTATATAGCTACAGCAACATCATTGAAGGTGACTGAAAAAGTAGTACCGATGCCAAGTTCACTTTCCACATGTAACGTTGCATTGAGCTTATTAGCAATTTGCTTCACAATGGATAGACCAATGCCCGAACCTTCATAACCTTCGGTATTTGACATACGCCCAAAAATTTCAAAAATTCTTTCACTCTCCTTCAGATCTATACCAATTCCATTATCTTTTACATCATAACGAACGGTATCCCCCTCTCTAACGCTATTGACAGTGACTTTTGGATTTTCCTTCTTACTGCTGTATTTTATTGCATTGCCGATAAGATTCAGAAACAATTGATATATCAAGGTTCTCTCCCCCATAATCGGTAATGTTTGTCCCATTTTAAATTCCAAATGGGTTACCTGATATTGCTGCTTGCAATTCTCAACGATATTAAGAATCTTTGACCGCGGATTGATCGGCTCAAAGACAAAGTCAACATGGTTTACCTTAGACATTTGGTAAACTTTGTCCATCATATCATTCATAAGTTGCGTTCCTTCCAAGATATTTTTCATTGACTTTTCGAGAAACTCCCGAGAGACATCCTTTTTATACAGCAACATCTGAGCCGTTAGCTGAATGGTAGTCAATGGATTTTTAAGATCGTGGGTCAACGTGTACCCAAATGTATCAAGAGCATTATTAGAGCGCACCAGTTCCTTGTTAAGTTTGTCAATTTCTCCCCCGCGCTGCGCAATCGACTGCTGAATGATATGCGTAATGTTTTCAATAAAAGCAAGTTCTGACGGACGCCATTTTTCGGCTTTCCCTTTTGTAATCTTCTTCCAGGCTTCAAACGAAGTGCGTGGCGAAGGAAAAGCGATCTTTTTTTCTGCGTCAATCTGCATCACTTTTTCTGGTTTCCCTGCCCATACTTCTTCAATCAAACGCTCCTTCCTAAAAATATATAAGTACCAATTCGTTACAGGCAAAATACTAATACGCAAGACACCGGGAAAAACCTCCACATCGTCACCAAAGCCAGTACACTTAAATCTATTGGTGACGAAAAACTCCTTAGTTCCAATCTCTTCATCGATCTTTTTAAGAATCTTTTTGTCAGGCACCTCACCGACAGTCATGGTCGCACGATCACGTTTAATGATGAGCCCCTGCCCATTCATGACCTCCATGATCCGCGTTGCATAATTCTCCAACACATCATACAAGTCACGTTTAATCAACAAATCACTTTTTAAACTATGCTCCAGCTGAGACAGGCTTTTATGCATACGAACTTGCTCTTTCTGGAAATCTGCAAGGTAACGGTTTACGGCATATTGAGTCAGCAATGTACATAAATGGCGCTGCGAGAGATCCACATGCATAGGCTCCCGATGCTGACAGGCAACGAGTCCCCAGAGTTCATCATCGACAATGATACTAAAGCTGGCACTGGCCTTTACGCCGGCATTTTTAAGGTATTGCAAATGCATGGGTGAAAGCGCCCTTAAGCTACAACGTGTCAGATCAAAATTTTCTGCAGCCTTGCCCAGGATTGGAATTGCTCGCTCATCCACATCAGCCGTGTGCCGCGCATGGAAGATACGGTAGAGTTCCCGAGCCTGTGCTGGTATATCAAACTCCGGATACCGGTAGTTTAACAGCGATTCTAATTCCTCGCTCCTGCTTTCCGCAATCACCTGACCGCTATTATCCTCCATAAAACGATAAATCATCACCCTATCAAAGTGGATGATATCCTTTATCAGTTCCGTCAGTGCCTGCCAGCAAGATTTACCTTCACGTTGATCTTCCAGATGCTTCGCGTAGTAGTATAATTTGGTTGTCTTTACGGCTTGGGGATTACAGTCTTCAATCTCAAGATATATTTTTCCGTCATACCGATATAAACTGAGAAAATAATCTTGCTGATGAATCGTCACACGCTCGACAAATCTGGCAAATAGACTTTGGGAAACTGCCTGTTCAATTTTATCTCCACGAAGCCCAAACGACGGCGCGACATGATCCAGAACAGCTTCAACGGTCATACCTAACACCGTAGGACATGCTGCCCCCATAATCACTGCACAATTTTCACTTACACCGACACACTTATCATCCTCGAAGATAAATAGATAGCCAAAAGACTGAATATTACCACAAAGATGAATCTTTTCATCATGACAATTAACTTCACGCATACACCTACTATTTCATTAAATAAAAATATGGTAAAATCAATAGTCTTATTCTCCATCAACGCTATCATATCATGCTAAATTAATAAAAATTTTTAGAATGTTAAACTATCCTATTCACACCGCAAACACATGCGGAAATCTTGATCCATTCCGAGGCAATTCTACACCGAAAAACGCACTACATTAGGCATCTTTACCTGCAATTGTAACAATGGCGTTAGCATAGTTTATGGCTTAGATACAAGAACTTTCATATTTTTTTTGTATATTGTCTCACTATGAAGATAGTAGATATAACAAAAGACACGCTAATCAGTGCTCAGAAAGAAGGATTTACCGTATTGATAACCAAATTTAATTCAGATCCATTAAACCCAACTTGGATTGTGGATAAGGTTGAAAAAGACAAGATAGAATCGAGCAAAAAAATACTGAGCGAAAACTACCAATTATGCTATTCTATTAAAGAAGCGATAATGACAGTTGACAGCCGCCCGTTTATTGGGAAATTACAGCTGAATAACTAATCGCATTTAATCGATTTATAAATTCTAACGCATTATTTTAAGCCTCGATAGCTAAGGCACTACATACAACTATTCATTTCTAACCCAGTCAATCGCTTAGGTGATTGACTGGGTTAGAAATTAACATCAATGCTATAAATAATTGGAGCACTGCCTTTAGATTTAGCCGTTAAAAGTGCAGTGACATCGACAAGATACACTGGCGCAGGTTACCTGGGGTGATAAAGCCTCTTCCCCCATAATAATACCGAGTATCAAATAGATTATCGGCAGTCAGATTACATTTAAGTTGGCGGTATGCATAACCAATGTTACCATTACAAAGGATATAGGCATCGGTATAAAAACTCCCCGCATTTTGGCTGTTGATGATTAGATCTCGCCCCACATAGTTCGCCCCGAATCCCACATTCCACTTGCTTTCTTTGGCGAGAAGCCGTTCATAACTTACATACCAAGTGGAAGACCATTTGGGCCCAGCATTCACCGGTCTCAACCCCTCTACCGCTGCGTCAGCAACCGTTATTTTGCTTGTGTTGTGCGCGCCACCTGCATGTATAAAGAGATTGGGTAAGGGTTCTGCCTGTATATCAAGCTCCAGACCGCGGCTATATTGCCGCCCCCCCTGTGTATACTTCGTGGCATCATTAGGATCTGTCATCACCGTGTTGCGTACGTTGATGGCATAATAACTCAATGTCAAGTCAAGTGCATTACCAGGAACCGCTATTTTGACGCCAGATTCTAGCTGACTACCGTATTGCGGTTTGAAATTATACAAAACACCATTTGTACTCGTCGGCGCGAGATTTTGAAAGCCGCTCATATAATTCCCAAAAAATGTCGCCACTTTTGGAAGAAGCTGATAAGTGAACCCTATCTTTGGGGTAATGGTTGATTGTTTATAATCCGCAGTAGTCGTGCCTGTCAGCAAATCTTTCGTCCCCAAATTGATCAGTCTATCATACCGCGCACTGAGCATCAATGTCAATGCATCGGTTGGATGGATAACATCTGAGATATAAGCCGAATAACTATTTTGCGGAGCAACGGAATTGCTGGGCTGTTTAGAAAGCACAAGATTACGGATCAGGTCTGCATGCAATGAATTTGCTCCGGCCAAAGGATTGGCCATGAAGATCGTATCTACATAACCGGCATTTTTATAATTTGCAGCATAGCTATAGCGGTGGTAATCAAGACCGACCAGCAATTTATTGTCCAGCCCCCCTATATTAAAATGACCGATAAAGTTTTGCTGCACCTGATAATTACGCATACCCTCCTCATCATAGTGCAATACCCTCCTTGCTACGGCAGTATTATTTTTGACCAATAAATTTGTTTGATAATCGCCGCTTGATGTACTGTTTGTACCGGCAAAGTTTGTTTCAGACTGCCAATCCGGCGAAATGGCGTAACTTATCTTTGCGTAAAAATTCAGTGAAGACGTTTGCCATAGCAAAGTGTTGTCGGTGTAAGATTTAAAGTAGTCCAAATTCAGGCCGCTGGAATGCTCAACATTGATCAAGCTTCCACCGACGAGCGGATTAGCTGGCGTAAATAAAGGACTATTTGTCGTATTTCTTCGCAAGAATTCTGCTTCTAACCTCACCTTAAGATCCGGACTTAACTGATAACTAAAACTCGGAGCGAGAAAAATACTTTTGTTTATTCCTGCATCCTGAAAACTCTTGTGCGACGTATAGGTACCAAACATTCTGAACAGCGACTTATGGGTTGAATCTAAATGCGTATTTAGGTCGATACCGATGCGCTGCAAAGCATTATTGCCTGTAGCCAGCGAAAAATTCATAAAGCTACTATCAACGGGTACATACGTCAGTACATTGATCAGTCCGCCAAAAGCCATGTTTGTTCCTCCAAACAAAGTACCGCTCGGTCCCTTTATCACATCAATTTGCTGGATATTGCTATTTTCATCACTATACTGTAAATAAGCATTCAAGCCATTTCTAAAATTGCTCCGCGTCCGGAATCCACGAACAGTAAAGTAAGGCGCTACTCCGGCCCAGCTTGGTGTTACACCCGCCGCATTCGATAGCATCGCCGTCTGGGTTGTGTAGTTTCTATTTTTAGTTAGACGTTTACCCACGCTCGCAGTTACCTGTGGATTTTCGTAGTCAGGGATATTCATGCGGGCAGACTGGAAGCTGGCTTTATCTTTGGCTCTGAACCGTGCGTTGATATAAACAGAGTCAAGCTGTTTGGGCAATAGTGAATCTTTGTATTGCGCCCTTGCAGTGCTGCTACAAATGGTTAATAAAAGCGTAAACATGAATGCGTACGCTAAATATATCGTTTTCAAAAGCATTATAAGTTAAAGTGGACCAATAATAAATGTGAATTAAAACTAAAATACAGTATAGCGAATTCCAGACAAACCGAAAGTCGTCATAAAGAATTATAGATTTTATCTCAAAAAAAGGGGATAATCTGGTAGAATTAAGCTAATGAAAAAGATGGGTGGTCTGAGTATTTCATGAAAGAAATCAAACTTAATAAACAAGGTTGACCGCGCCTTGCCAACAGAGCGCTCAGACTTTGGGGTAAAGATTTTTGGCAAAATTGTCGGAAAATAATGGTGACAGAAAAAAACCGGCGTTTTTGAGAAATATTCGTGAACATCTTTCTCCCTTTGCGTTTCCTTTTTCAACATACGCATAAGAAAGCATTTACCATCACAGTGTAAGGATGGCTTACCTTTATTGATACAATAGGTACTTGCAATTTCGGTACGATTCGCATAAAAGCTTAGCACAATAAAAATCTTGCTAAAACTCATTAGGATGACGCATAGCAGCAGCAGGATTATTGTAATCGATTTAAAAATTCTCGCAACCATTATTATAGCCGCAAATATAGCCATTCTTCAGCGAAAAGGGCCAAATTTTTATCAAATTTGACCCTCCTAATCCGTACGAATAAGACAACGGCATCACTATACCCATGATATGATCCATAGGATATCAATTGCCTAAAGCGAGCGCCCATCAATACCTAACAGATTTTTCGAGTTCCTTTACAAAATCCTTCCCCCAATAATGGATATCGTAATGCTCAATATGCTCATACAGCCGACGCGCCCGCACATGAGCCTCGCCCGGTTCCATCACCAAAGCTTTCAACAAGGCATCTTTCATGCTCTTGCGGTCATAGGGGTTTGTCAAAATAGCATAGGGCAGTTCCACCGATGCTCCTGCGAATTCAGAAAGTACAAGTGTTCCTGAAGTGTCCAGTAATCCATGGGTGGCAATGTATTCCTTTGCCACAAGGTTGAGGCCGTCGCGCAAAGGTGTGATCCAGGCAATATCGCTTAACGCATAATGCTTGATGACCTCCTCAAAAGGAAGCGCTCTATAAAAATATTGTATCGGAGTCCAGTTCATCGTAGCATATTTCCCATTGATCTCACCCACCGCCTGATTTACCTGATCGCGGATTTCATCGTAGATTGTCATGCCCTGCGATGGCGGTGTACACACATTCACCAGTTCAATCTTACCCCTAAATTCGGGGTATTCTGCTAAGAACTCTCCAAAAGCCTGAATTTTCTCCAACGGGCCTTTTACATAATCTAAGCGCTCTATAGATATAATACGCGTTACTCCTGATTCGTCTTTGTTTCTTTTGAGCGTATTAATCTCCAGCCTCACCTGGTCATCCATCAAAATCTGTTCGATATGATCCTTGTTTACGCCGACCGGTTGAGCTCCCAACCTGATCTGTCTGCCGTCCACTTCAATGACTTTCGTCATCTGATCTACTCCGAGAGCGCAGCTATAAGTGAGAAATTGATTGGCAACATTCACCTTTTTGATCACTTTAAAAGGGGTATGGCTACGGATCACATCCACAAAATTTTCTACATAACGTGGGATATGAAAACTGATAAAATCGCAAAGCAGCAGACTTCCGATAATTTCTTTGCGCCAAGGAATGATATTAAAAATATCAGCTGCCGGAAAAGCGGTATGATGAAAGAAACCAATTTTCAGATCGGGTCGCACGGCCTTTAAAAACGATGGTACCATCCACAGGTTATACTCATGGATCCATACGAGGGCCGCATCGTCGGCTTCTCTTGCTATACGCTCGGCAAAGTGCTTGTTAATCATCAAGTAGTGATCCCAATCTTCGTGGTTAAACTTTGCACGGTCCACAAAGGAAAAAATAGTTGGCCAAAAGGCCTCTTTTGAGAACACGCGATAGAATTTATCTATGTCTTCTTTTAATAGCGATATGGTGGATGCCACCAGGTTGGGATACCTGCTTTCATCTACCAACTGATTAGGAACCGGCTGTCCATCCGGCTGCAAAACTTCCTCACCGATCCAAAGACCTGAACGCCCCTTTTCAAATAAGCCCAATAATGAAGGAATAATTCCGTTTGGACTTTTCGGAGCCACCCGCACTGTCTTCCCATTGATCGATTCCTTTTCAAAAGGCAATCGATGATAAACCATCACCAGCTGATCGGATTTTTTAGTCCTGCCTTTTTGAGGTGCTATTTTTTGTTCAGTACGGATGAGTTGCTGGAAAGGGCGATATTTACTCATATACTCTAATATACCCCCCGCTCCGGCGGCCTCGGCGGCGTAAGCTGTCTCCATTTGATCAACAGCTTGAAGCAGACCGTCCTCCGACTTTCCTACGGCAACACCACGAAAACCGATCTCAAACAAGGCCAGATCATTGAGGGTATCCCCAGCCACCATTACATCGTCCGGCTCGACATCCAAAAATTCAATCAGCTTTTTAAGCGTTGTACCTTTGTTTACACCTCTCGGAAGCAGGTCTAGATACTGATCGGCCGAAGTAATCATGTCACACTCATACCTGTCGGCCACTTGCTTCACTAGATTGAGGTCTACCTCAGGTTCATAATAAAAAGAGCTGCGCCGCTGTTGTGGTACATGTTGATAACGCAATTGCGGAATCTCATCCAGCGCTGAACGGATCGCATAAGTCTGCGGCCATTTTTCCTCAATTTCGCTCTGCAATGGTTCAATCGCTTCGAGGCTGTGGCCGTTTACCACTGTAGCCCCCACGTCAGCTATAATAAAATCTGGCACCGGAATAAGTGGATCGCTCAGCAAAGGCAATACAGACTCCAGCCCCCTCCCTGTCACAAAAACCAGCTGCATATTCGCACTCGCCTTTATCAATCGATATAATCTGAGGCGATCTTCCATTTTACCCCTCAAAAAAGTTCCATCTAAATCTGTTGCTAATATCATATTATCTTATATTCCTTTCTAAAAGTTTAAATTCATCTTTTGCTGCCATATGGTTATACAACACCCGGTAGGCAGTCTGCAACAGGGGCATATTGAGTCCGAGACTTGATACAGTATTCATTATCCCCTTTGTCGCATAATAACCTTCGGCAACCATTCCCATCAGCCCACGTGCCTCAAAAACCGAAAATCCCTGACCGAGATAATGACCAAACTTCCGGTTGCGGCTATGCTTGGAGTATCCCGTCACCAATAAATCACCCAAATAGGTCGAGTTGCCTAGCCGAGAATTGGGTAGACCAACAGCTTGCAGCAACAATCCAAGTTCGTCGATTGCATTCGCTACCAACACCGCCATAAAGTTGTCGCCATAGTGCAATCCTTCAGCCATACCGCAGACAATACCAACCACATTTTTATAAATGGCCGCGTATTCCACTCCGATCATATCAGCGCTATAGTGTACCTGCATATAAGCTGATGCAAATCCTTTCGAAATCTTTTGAATAACGCTTTTATTTGATCCACATAAGGTTATATAGGTTTTTTTGCTTCTAGCAATTTCTTCCGCGTGGCAAGGGCCCGCGATAATTGCCTGCTGTAAGTCGGTTAGCTCAAAATACCTGGCAATGAAAGCACTGGGAAGCAAATTATCCGGCCCAACGGTTCCTTTTATTGCGGTCATCACAAATTTGCCGCTCATGTCCTTTTTGGGGATTGCTTCGCAAACATGATCCAGGTGCGCACTTGGAACGACAAATAGGATTACTTTCGAACGCGCCACGATCATATCCAGCTGATCAGAAGCATAAATTTTTGTATTATCAAGTTTTAAAAAAGATAGGTAGTCGGGGTTGACAGCATCTTCATTGATCGAGCGTACCTGTTCGGAACGCCGCATATACCAGTTCACATGGATGCTATTTTCTGTCAAAATTTTAACCAGGGCCGTGGCCCAACTCCCACCACCAATCACACTAATCTCATTCAAATTATTGGGGGTTTTAAAGATGCAAAAGCAGCGATCTTTTGCTATCGGATTATCTATTAATTTACAAAATTAGCAAAAAATTAATCAATAAGCAAAAATTAGTTAATAAAGGCGTATTTACACCCAGAAAAACACGTGTTAATATTTTTTCTTAAATTTGTCTGTTCATATGAAAAATTTAAATATGCTAAATCTCAGTGAACAATCATCAAATTCAATCTATCAGTACATTTTCGATCTCTTCTCAAAATTAGGCTTACCCGAACAGCAGGCCCACATAGCAACCGCAGCTGGGCTCCTTTTGACCGCAGCGTTACTCCTCTACGTGCTCGACTATATCATACGTCGCGTATTTCATACAGCGCTAAATAAAATTGCCCTTCGAACCTCAACCAAATGGGATGATTACCTTTTGAGCAATAAGGTACATGTCCGCCTAAGTCGCACTATTCTCGTTCTGCTGGCACGCCAGCTATTACCAATAATTTTCCTGGGCTTTCCAGTGTTAACGGTTGCTTTGGTCAAATTTCTTGATTTAGTGGTTTTGCTGACTATCTATCATCTTGTAAATAGCTTATTGAAAACCTGCCGTGATATCTTCCGCACTTCAAATGGTTTTAAAGATAAGCCCATCGACAGTTACCTACAGGTGGTGCAGATCTTTTTAATTTTTGTGATCGGGACACTGGCTGTTTCACTTCTAACAGGAAATTCACCATGGTCCTTTCTCGTGTCGCTGGGCGCAGCGTCCGCAATTCTGATGTTGGTATTCAAAGACACAATTTTGGGATTTGTAGCCAGTATTCAAGTGTCGGCCAATGACTCCGTACGTGTAGGCGACTGGATTGAAATGCCCAAGTATGGTGTAGACGGCGATGTGCTACAAATTAATCTTAATAATGTCAAAATACAGAACTGGGACAAAACCATTGTCACTATACCGACCTATACGCTTCTCAGCGATTCATTCAAAAACTATCGCGGAATGCAGGAGACTGGCGGTCGTCGTATAAAACGTGCACTGAATATTAAAATGTCATCAGTAAGGTATCTTAGCGAGGAGGAAATAACAGCCTTGAAAAATATCCGCATATTATCACCGTATATTGATCAGCGCGAACGCGAGATTGCCGCGTACAATAAGACGTGGAATACAGACAATTCTTCGCCAGTTAATGGGCGAAGAATGACCAATATTGGTTTATTTCGGGCTTATGTCCTCGCATACGCAAAAAATAACCCTAATATCCACCAAGAATTGACATTACTGGTACGTCAGCTGGCTCCGACAGAATATGGCATACCATTAGAGTTATATATGTTTACCAAGGGAACACAATGGGTATATTTTGAAGATACGATGGCCGATATTTTTGACCATCTGCTCGCAGCAATCAAACACTTTCACTTGCAAATCTTTGAATTGCCAGCGGCAGACGATTTGCGTTTGCTTGTATCGAAAAAAGAACGTGCTGAATCTAGTTTGTAATAACCAACTAAGAGTGCCTAGTGGTTTTCATATGAAAACCACTAGGCATTTATCATTAAATGGTTTATCGGAATACCCGTTGTATCAGTTTACCGATCTCCGCAAAATCCTGGTGATTGCTAATCGCGCGCTTTTCTGACACATCACTGTTATTTTCAGTAAAGGGATAAATCAGCAGATAATTGTTTTCGATCTGATTTTCGTTTAGGTATTGGGTAATGGTATGAATAGGCGATCTATACGAAAAACGGTTACGGTCGGCCATTAGCACGATTAACCCCTGATCAGATGTTAGTCCGCCGATAACCTGATCCACTTCTTTCCAGTCGGATATGTTAACAAATGAAGCTTCCACAGCAGACTTTTTGATAATCCGATGGAGAATTTCGATGATATCAGCTGTACTGTAGAATATAAGTGGGGCGCTCGAATTGCGGGCAATATTCCATATTTTTGATAGCGCTTCAAAAAAGCCGGATTCCCGGTATGCCAATGGCGGGATAAGCACAACATACTCTTTTACAGTTGAAATCGGTTGAACGGCACGGTACAACATCAAATTGACATGCTCATTTTTTAAGTAGCCGTTGTACAGATTATACATAAAAGACGTTGAAAAGCCCTTATCTTTATCCAGGCCGATGATAAGATCCGAAATGGATTTTTCTTTGATCACATTATTTATTCCGTCAACTACTCCGTTGTCATGCCGGGTAATGGCCTGCAACTGGACATCAGCCGCTGCTCCCAGCTTCACTGCAGATTCAAGAATCCTTTCTGCATTTTTTACAGAAGACTCATTTTTATCCTCACTGATGATATTTAAAGCAAAAAGCTGGTCGTCTTTTGATTTTGTACGAATCAGCAGTCCCAAATTGACCATCTTTTCAGTCATCTGTTCCGTATTGATCGGCAATAGGATATGAGCATCGGGAAGCTTATCCCCTGCTATGGTATCTTCCCGATCTGCCTCCGCAATTCGCTGCGCACTGGACATCGACACAAAGGATGAAATGGTACAAGAAATTAGAATCAGCAAAATACTTCCGTTCAGCACATGCTCGTTGAGCAAACGAATAGGTTCACCGTCTGTCGTTTGCCCAAGGATAATATTATAACCAACCATAACCGCAGCCAATGTGGCGGCGGCAGAAGCCGAGCTCATCCCAAATATAAGCATCCCCTCTTCCCTGCTAAGGCAGAAGGTCTTTTGCGTCAGCAGGGCAGCTATATACTTACCACCAATAGAGGCCACCAGCATGATCGCTGCCACACCCAGGGTTTCCCAGCTTTTAAAAAAAGCCGAAAAGTCAATTAGCATTCCCACGCTGATCAGAAAGAATGGAATAAATATAGCGTTTCCAACAAATTCGATCCGATTCATCAAAGAGGAAGTAAGTGGAATCAGGCGATTCAGTGCCAGTCCAGCAAAAAAAGCACCAATAATGGATTCAATACCGGCCAGCTCCGCCAAAATCGAAGCCAGATAGATCATTACTACTACAAATATATATTGCGAGATCTTGTCCGATACATTTTTAAAAAACCAGCGCGCTATAATCGGGAACACTAACAGAACAACCAGCGCAAAAGCAACCATAGCAACACTTAAACGAATCCAAAAGGCAGTGCTCACATCGCCCTGAGAAAGGCCGACAATAACTGCCAATACCAAAAGCGAAAGTACATCTGTAATCATTGTCCCTCCAACGGTAATATTGACGGCAAGATTTTTTGTTATGCCCAAGCCACTGACCAATGGGTAAACGATCAGTGTATGCGACGAGAATAAACTGGCAAATAGAATCGACGTTGATAGCGAAAAATGTAATACATAATATCCCCCGATAAATCCGAGTATAAAGGGCGCCAAAAAAGTATAGATTGAGAACGTGATACTTTTCCATTTATTTTTCTTAAAGTCACCCATATCGATTTCTAGACCAGCTAGAAACATTATGTAAAGCAGCCCTGTCGTTCCCGTCACCACGACACTGCTGTCTCGAGAGAGCATATTGAAGCCGTAGGGCCCGACGATCGCACCTGCAACCAGTAAACCTAGCAGATGTGGAACTTTTATTTTATTGAGTAGCAGAGGCACCAGCAATATAATGAGCAACTCGATAAAGAACTTAAGTAAAGGGTCTTCAACCGGAAAAGTAATGTGGTGAATACTGGCTAGGATCATTTTTCAGTGGGTGTAAGTTCAATAGAAAAGTTTGCTTGGCAATCGCCTTTCGTGCCGACCGTCTGTGTTCCGCGCATGATCTTAGAACCAATCAGATCAAGGTTCATTTGCACCCTCGCCCTACTTTCGTCCATACTGTCTTGTACTTGGACCAGGCTAATCCGATTATCCGATAAAGAACCTTTAAAGAGTCGCATCGTTTTATTTTTGGTATAGGTCTTTACATAAATACCTGAAGCATCAGCCACAAATTGCCATTGCTCGTTCCTTTGGTCACCAATTACATAATTGTTGCAGTTCGACGAACGGCAGACCAATCTACTGCTCCATTGTCCGGCGATCGAATCTGGCCAACGCTGAACGATGGTGTCGGGCTTAAGCTGCTTGGATTCTGCCGCATGCAGACTATCTCGCATAGCTAACAATGCTTCGTATTCGGACTCTTTCTGCGCAAATTCGTGTTCTTTCTTGACAAGCTGTTCTTCACGATTTTGTAAATCTGCCCTTCCCTTCGAATCGCATGATATGATGAGAAGAGAAAACAATGTTAAATACAGTATCTTTTTCAATCTAATTACTTTTTAATATTTATAAATGTCAAGTAGTCTTGCGAGCTAAAAACACCCTAAATCCTTATAAAACCACTATTTTTTAAATAGACAAGATTTCTTTCGTTAAACATCATCGGAGGTTTTCATTGGCATTGCTACTGATAAAAATTTCATTTTTCTCTTCCGAGATAATTTCCAGAAAACGGTCGTAGTGCTTCAATACATCGCTGATTAATTCGTTTTTCGTAAAGTACTGAACGTCATAACCCTCACGTGCATCCCCAAAATAAGATTTGGGAAAATACGTTTTATTATCGTCGAAGTCTGGAAGATTCTCTTCTTCAACCACATAATCAGAAACCACTTTGACCTGGCTTTTTACACCATAGATAAAATTGTTGATTACGTCATGCCGGATTTCAATTTGTATCCGCTTGGGTTGCTCAAACTCGCGAATATTTGCTTCTATACGATTATGCTTGAATTCCGCCTGCAAATCCTCAAACGCTAACATCACGGTGTTCTTCATAAACTCTTCAACAGATTCACGACTTTTGAATGAGACAATCTGTTGGAGGCGATCTTTCCAAAATTCGCCCGACCAGGGAACCGTACTGACCGAAAAATCACGTTCATAATAACTTCGATCAATGGTCAATGCTTTGACCAAACTGACGCAAAAAAGCAACATAATCAGCGAAAAAGGCAAAGCTGTGATAAGTGTCATGGTTTGCAATGCCTGCAGTCCACCCGTATTTAACAACATAAGTGCTAAGATTGCCAACAAAGCACCCCAAAAAACCATTTGCCATTTCGGTGACTTCTCCGCATTCTTAGTAGAAATGCTATTCATCACAAAGATCCCCGAATCGGCTGAAGTCACAAAAAAGATAATGATAATCAAAATGACCATGTAGCTGACTATCTCGGAGAACGGTAAGTAGTCCAAAAACCTAAACATCAAGGCATCAGGATTATCAGCCAAGGCACTCAGTGCACCTTTGGCAAAATGCAGATCAAACCACATTGCACTGTTACCAAAAACAGACATCCATACAAAATTAAATATGGTGGGAATAATAAGTACGGCCGCAATAAATTCGCGAATGGTCCGCCCTTTGGATATCTTAGCAATGAATAATCCTACATAAGGCGACCATGATATCCACCAGGCCCAGTAAAGAATTGTCCAATTGTAGAACCACGGCAGCGTAGCTTCGTCATAGACATGCGTATCGAAAGTCAAACTAAAGAAATTGTTCACATAATTACCGATTCCTTCCGTAAAACTTCCAATAAGGTAAACCGTTGGTCCTAAGAAAAGTACAAACAATAGCAGGACGACAACGGTGATTATATTAATTTTACTCAAAAGCTTTACTCCCTTATCCACCCCTGAAGTTGCGGATAAGATGGATAAGAGAGTCAACACGCCAACAATCAAGATTTGATAAGCGAAGTTATTTCCCGAGACAAGTCCTAAAGTTTGCAAGCCTGCATTGACTTGCACCACCCCAAAACCGAGCGTCGTCGTAATACCAAAAAACGTACTGCAGAGGGCAAATACATCAACGGCATTACCCCATTTTCCATTAATCTTGTTTTTCAACAAGGGATAGAAACAACTTCTTAGCGAAAGCGGTAGTCGATAACGATAAGCGAAATACGATAAAGAGAGTCCCACAACGCCATAGATCGCCCAAGCATGAATACCCCAATGAAAAAATGTATACAGCTGAGCAGTTTGAACCCGATTAATATTGTGATGTCCAGCAAATGCGTCCGTTGAAAAATGCTGCATCGGCTCAGCAACGCTGAAATACATCAAGCCAATTCCCATACCGGCAGCAAATAACATGGATATCCAGGAAAAGAATGTATACTCGGGCTTACTGTCGTTACTTCCCAACTTGATATTACCAAATTTACTAAACATCAGGTAGAGGAGGAAAATAACAAAGAGCGTAACGGCCCATACGTAAACCCAATTGAGGTTAACAAAGATAAATTGTTTGACCGTATCTAGCATACGGACAGCCAAAGTCGGAAAAAACACCGACAATAGACAAACGCCTACAATGAAGATCACACTTGGAATGACAATTCCTCTATTAAACGTCGATTTTGACAAGCTCACAAGAATTAAGTTTTGTTTATACTGCGGTCTTACAACCAATTAAGATTTTATGTTACGAATTAGTGCGCTTAACGATATTGCACTTCGGAAATAGATTGTAGTTTTAACAACTAACTGGCGAAATTGTTTGTAAACCATCTTACTCAACTGTAGTTGTTCGCCAAAAAAAATAGTAGATTGTCTTCTGTAGGTAAAAAAGGATTCCATTTTGAAAACTTTTCCTTAATACTTTATGGAAATTCATAGCGAAACCTATCGTAAGATAACGGAGTCAAGATCCTCAATTTTCAAATTGATTAAAACCAATTCGGGTCTTTACATCGTATATTAGAAAACAAGAACGGACAATCGCTATGAAAAAAGCATTTTTATTACTATTACTAGGGTTAGGCTTATTTATGCTTAGCAAATTTGGGTTTTCACAGAAATCGGATCCATCCAAACCGATTGAGAAACAATCGGCGGACCATAGAGCCAAGCATGATCAGGTTATTTATTTTGCCGGCGGATGCTTTTGGGGTACCGAGCATTTTTTCAAACAGGTGCGCGGCGTTACGGGCACGGAAGTAGGCTATGCCAATGGTAATTTTAAGAATCCAAGCTATGAGCAGGTTTCCACCGGAAAAACAGGCTTTGCTGAAACGGTCAAAGTCACCTATGATCCACAAATAGTTGAGCTTAAGCTTCTCGTAGATCTGTTTTTAAAGACAATAGATCCCACGTCCCTCAATAAACAAGGGAACGATATCGGAACACAATACCGTACCGGTATTTACTATACCGATAACGCAGTTATTCCAGTTATTAAGGAAAGCCTAGCCGAACTGGACAAGAAATATCCGGCAAAAATAGTTGTTGAACTCGAGCCCTTACAGAATTACTACGATGCGGAGGCGTACCATCAAAAATATCTAGACAAAAACCCGGGTGGCTACTGCCATATCGTTCCAGAGATGTTTGATCTAGCGCGCAAAGCTAACCCTGCTCCCAAAGATGTTACTGCGCCGAAAAGTTACCATAAAAAAGATAGAAGCACGCTCAAAAAGGAACTTACACCACTGCAATATGATGTAACGCAGAATCAGGCCACTGAACGGGCCTTTGACAACGCATACAATAATGAGTTTAGAGATGGCATTTACGTGGATATTACCACCGGTGAACCGCTATTTGTTTCGACAGATAAATTTGAATCAGGTTGTGGATGGCCCAGCTTTTCCAAACCGATCAATCCCGACTTAGTCGAAGAATTATCTGATAACTCCCACGGTATGCGCCGCACAGAGGTACGCAGCAAAACCGGAGATGCTCATTTGGGACATGTTTTTGATGATGGTCCGGCGGACAAAGGCGGTTTACGTTATTGCATTAATAGTGCATCGCTCCAATTTGTGCCCAAAGAAGAGATGAAAGCCAAAGGCTATGAAAAATATCTGCCTCTACGGGTCAAGAAGTAAAACGAATCACTTCAACGCTTCTTTAAAAAACTGGTGCAAGTCTGCATCAGTTTTTTTTTGAAAAAAATAAAAAAAATTTAGGATTTAGAAATCCAAGCTTTCCAAAAAGTCGTAAATGATGATAAGTACAGAAAAATATTATAAACTAAAAGACTTTTGTTATGGAAAAGATAACAACTCCCCACAACGATTCGCTATTGACTCCCAATGGTGAAATAGACAAAAAGGATCTCCGCAGAAGAGATTTTTTAAAGTTTGCAGGTGCCAGTGCAGCATCGCTGGCCATTCTCGGTTTGTCGAGCTGTAAAAAAGACCATGATGATAACATGGATAACGGCGGAAAAGGACTATATTTTGGTAGTGGCGATATAGCTATCCTCAATTATGCCTATGCCCTCGAGCAACTCGAAGCTGCTTTTTACATTCAATTGGTCAATAATCCCTACTCAGGCATGACCGATATGGAAAAGGCCTTCTTTACGGATATCCGTGATCACGAGATTGCACATCGTGAATTTTTTAAAGTTGCGCTGGGTGCCAAAGCAATCTCCAGCCTTGAATTAAATCTTTCAGGTATTAATTTTAGCAGTCGGGAAAATGTCTTGGCAACCGCCAAAACATTTGAAGATCTCGGCGTATCCGCATATAATGGTGCTGGATGGCTTATCAAAGACCCTAATTACCTGCTGTTGGCCGGAAAGATTGTTTCGGTAGAAGCGCGGCATGCCGCTTGGGTAAGGGATATGATCGATAATGGCAGCTTCGCCAACCCGGAAGTTGTTGATTCCAATGGACTCGATGTTGCTAAAAGTCCCAGTGTCGTCCTGAGCGCCGCCGCACCCTTTATCAAATCTAAAATTGATGTATCGGATCTACCCACTTATTAATTCACCTAAATACGGATTATCATGAATCTTTTAAATGTTTTTGACCAAATAAATGCTGTAGATCCTGAGTTCAGCGATCGTATCAGCCCACGTCGCGAGGCTATTAAAAATCTAGCTTCCATGAGTAAAAAAGTAACCTTGGCAGCGCTGCCCTTTTTTGTCAGTGAACTTTTCAAAAAAGCGTACGGTGCAACCGCTCCTACGGATGTCAATGGCGTCCTTAATTATGCACTCACGCTCGAATATTTGGAGGCCGAATATTATACAATGGGGGTTGCTAAATCTGGACTTATTCCTTCGGGTAAACCACTTGGCGCTATTACGACCATACGGGATCATGAAGTCGCCCATGTCAACTTTTTGAAACAGGTATTGGGTAGTAAGGCTGTATCGAAGCCAACATTTGATTTTACAGCCGGTGGCACTTTTGGAAATGTCTTTAGCGATTATGACACATTTTTGGCGGTTGCACAGGCGTTTGAAGATACAGGTGTACGGGCTTACAAAGGCCAAGCAGGCATCTTAGTTGGCAATCGGGTTGTCCTTACTGCAGCACTGCAGATTCATTCGGTTGAAGCTAGGCATGCATCGCATATCCGTCAGATGCGTCGTGCACGCGGGGGCGCTGCTGCAAATCAAAAACCTTGGATCACTGGTGCAAATGATTCTGGTATCGGTACCGTGGTCGACGCTGTATACGCTGGTGAAGATAATGTAAAACAGGCAGGTGTTGATATTACGGCACTCACCAGTTCCATGGGAAAGATCTCCACAAATGCGGCTACACAATCTTTTGATGAACCATTATCTGCAGAAGCTGTACTTAACATTGCAGGTTTATTTATCAAAGCTTAATAGAAGTCAAACTACCTGTAAAAACAGCCCTGGTCTGCTATTCAGATCAGGGTTTTTATAATATACCTCATACACAGTATGTTTCATATAAAATCATAAATCCCATTTTTCCAGCCTAATATTTTGTCAGAATCGGCATTAAGCCAGCTTTTAAGTAACGTAGCATACACCTTTCTGAAATCCTCGGTATACTGGAGATCACCCTCATTCAGTTGGGTCAGATCCGGCAAATCATTCAGTAATCCTTGCTTTTTTAATCCGCCCGAGAGAAAGAAGAGCTGATTGGCTGTACCATGATCGGTACCATTGCTCGCATTCTGTGCCACCCTCCGGCCAAATTCCGAAAAGGTCATGAGCATAACATGCCGGAAAAGTCCATTTTTCTTTAAATCCTCTACAAAAGCTTCTACTGCATCGTTGATCGTGCGGAATAGGCTCTCCTGCCGTTGATTTTGATTGATATGCGTATCAAAACTACCGATCTGCAAATAATAAACCTGCGTATTGATATCCGATTTAATCAACGAAGACACCGTTTTCAGGTCCTTCCCAAGCACCGAGTCTGGGTACGTCGCTGCAGTTTTACTAGCTTTGCTCTGTTCAAAGATATAATCGGCATTGTTGAGGGTATCCCCCAGTGTCTGGTACAGATAAGCAACTGTTTCGTCTTCATGTTGATGCTGATGTTCCTGATACAGCTTTTTAAAATACGCTTCACGACTTGTCTGATAAAGCTTTTTGGGGTCTTTAAACGCAAACGCTTTTTGTTGCCTTCCTTTGAGCGCGAGGCTAAGCATATCGTTCACCTCCAAAGCTTGCGTAGGATGGTCGCAGTCGTAACAGACCTGATCAAGATAGCGTCCTATCCAGCCGCTATCCAAGTATTCATCACTTCGGCTCGCGCTATGCCAGATATCCATGCTACGAAAATGCGATTTGTTTGGATCGGGATAACCGACATTGTTAAGCACTGCCAGTTCGCCACGATCAAAAAGTGTTTTAAAAAATGGCAAAGCTGGATGAATACCCGCTTCATCCGTGAGCCGCAGCGCATCATTGATGGCAATCGTCTGTCGTTCCCGAAAGTAAATATCGTTACGGATCGGAATTATCGTGTTAAGCCCGTCGTTGCCCCCGCTGAGCTGCACTATCACCAGTACCTTATGCCGACTTTCCAGCGCACTGGACGAAGATAGGGCTTTTAAGAAATTAGGCAACAGTAGCGATGCCGACACGAGTGACCCCGCTTTGAGAAATTGCCGTCGTTTAAGGATCATAGTATTCGTTCTTCTAACAGTTAACAAAGCTGATATTCGGGAATACTCATGGCTTCAATAATCGCCATTCGACTGTTTTCACGGTCATATTCATCCCGTAATGCTTTTTCAAAGGATATCTGCCGCTGCAACAAAATACGAAAAGGGTCTCTCTCCCCAAAACTATCTTCTACAGTGGACCAGTCAATGGAAATTTTTGGATTTTTATAGGCTTTTGCCAGTGCCCTTGACTGTTTCATGCCCATGTCGAGGTCGTCGTCATTCTTGACAGCTAGGTCGAGCGGGCGCAGTCCGCTCCATATCTGCGGTAGTTGCATGCGGAGCAACAAGGTAGAGCTGTCTATCCAGGCTTTTCCTGAAGGCCAACCCGACACGTTCGGCGGATACAAAAGCATCTGCCCCAATAATTTCTGATAGACAATAAGGTTTTCTGGGTACGCGATCTCCATGGGTAAAATGCGCATAATACCAGCAATAAGTTCTATTGGCGACTTTACTTTGTTGCCGATATGCTTGGAATCGTAAAACCAGTCTGCCGTAAATAGGCTGTTGACCAGTTGCTTGATATCATAACCCGAATGATAGAAATCACGGCTCAGTAAAGAGACAATTTCCTCATCCACCTGTTCGTTGACCAAAAAACGGTATAGCTTTCGGCTAATAAACCGGGCTGTAGCAGGCTGCTCCAATATACTATCCAAAATATCGTTTCCATCAAAATTTCCCGTCTTACCCAAAAATGTTTTACTGCCGGTATCATGAAATTTTCTGCGCTCCAGAAACTGACCATCCTTATCGTAAGACCACCCTGTAAAGGCGCGGGCAGCCTCTCTGACATCCAATTCAGTATAATTACCTCTTCCCATTGTGAAGAGCTCCATCACTTCCCGCGCGAAGTTTTCGTTCGGATACCCCTTTTTATTCTGCTGGTTATTCAGGAAGTTGAGCATGGCTGGGGCTTTAGAAACCGCAAATAGCAGGTCCCGAAAATTTCCTAGGGCATGTTTTCTGATTTCATTGAGGATGTGCGCACTAAAATTGGCATTAATGACCCTGCTGGCAAAATGTCCATGCCAAAAAAAAGCCATTTTCTCCCTGAGCTGGTCCTCACCATGCACCATTGCTTTCAGAAAATTAAGATTGATTTCAATATTACGCCTGCGGTTGAGCTGCTGTACCAGCTTTTTATCAGAAGCATTCAATTGAGATAGTGCCGTATAATCAACTTCCCCCTGCTCCGAACTGAAACTGATCGGGTGGAATGGATACGCATGCGCATATAGCTTCCATATTGCGGTGGGAGATTGCTGTTCAAAATCCGTAATCTGCTGAAGACTCATCCCAAATCCCGCTCGATTGGCGAGATGCTTATTTTTTATAAAATCAGAAATCATCATGCTTCCATTTATACCTAAATAACGAATTATTTATACATGTTAGCATAAAGCTGCAAAGATTTAACAAACATTAAGTTAAATTAACAGTCTAACTATCAATCACTTTCAAAACTTCTAATTTTTTATTAAATTTAATGAGATATGGGCATACGCTAATTCACCTTACCGTTTCATACATATTTTACAATCGACTAGTTGACAAACCTTTAAAAACCGAATATCATATGCTAAAATTAACCAAGGTATGGGTATCATTATCCTTTTTTCCAATTTTCATACAATGTGTGGGAAGTCAAAAGGAGCCGTCCGAAAATTTCGATTGGCTCGTAGGAGAATGGCAGCGCACCAACGAAGCCAAAGATAAAAAGACCTTTGAATATTGGAAGAAAATGAACGATTCTGAATATGCAGGCTTTGCATTTACATTGCAAAACATGGACACCATTCATCAGGAAACCATGCACTTGCTGAAATCTGACGGCAACTGGAATTTAAGGGTTAAAGTGCCTGACGAGAAAGATTTTATCGCATTTACAATGACCATGATGAAAGATGGACTGTTCGAATGCAATAATGATTCGCTTCCCTTCCCAAAAAAGATTTCTTACTGGCGCGACGGTGAGCAATTGAAAGCGAATGTCGCAGGCGATAGCCTCCAGATTCCTTTCGAGTTTAGCAAGATTTCCAAATAGAGGGCAGTCCAATCCTTTGACGAGCAAAGCCAACTGAAACATGTCAGTTGGCTTTCTACACTGATGCCGCCAGTTTCATCTTTTTTCGGAGCACCAAGGCAATCACCCAAACAAGTAGTAGTACACCCAAAATTGCGCCGCTTTTAGCGTTGATACCGGGAAAGAAATTATTGAGGGAATGAAATGCACTAACAGCAACCAGTGAACCCGTTGCATCGGCGACTTTACCTATCCCCCAACTTCCCAACACCAAAATGGCGAAAAACGAGAACTGAACCGGCGTAAAATCAAAATTGAGATGCCATAAAAACCAAAGTAATGACAGCAGCAATATGTTGTAGATAGGCTTCAATGCTTTGAATTCCTGATAGAGAAAGCCCCGCCATCCAATTTCTTCCAGCAGACCGTAGATCAGGACAGTAAAAACAGTCAGATATGGAATAGTACCTTTTGAAAAATAAGACACCGTGCTGATCAAAGCTACCGGAAATACCCAATATAATGTAATCGGATAAAGGAGACTCTTATAGTTTCCTTTGAGGGAGAGTATAGGTTTTATCTTGAAAGCCACAAACACAAGCCCAGCTCCAAGCGCAGGCCCCATTCCTGTAAGAATGGATTTTAAATACGGATTGTCGATGGAATGTAGTAATTCAGTTTTGTTGGTCAAATAGCGGCATGCGATGGCAATAATATAATAAACAATAACGGCCCAATAATTGATTTTTCTTTTCATCCTATTTGTATAGCTTTTTTGCAATGCCTAAAAATAAATGCATTAAAACAAAAAACACTTGACGAAAGTTAAGAAATCTTTTTTCTTATTCTGCTCAGGCTCTCCGGTGCTATACCCAGATAGGAGGCGATAATTTTAAGCGGTGTACGCTGAAAGATATATGGTCGCTCTTTTATCAGTTTCAGGTATCTTTCGGTAGGTGGCAAAGTAAGCAGATTGATCTGCTCAGACTGTTTAGCCGTAAACATGATATCCGAAATGGCCTTACCGATAAGGAGCGATCGGTCGGACTTTCCATAAAGCTCCTGTAAATTCTGATGGCTTACCGACCAAAGTTCTGTATCTTCGAGGCATTCCGTTTTGATGACAGTCGGCCGCTGTGATACGAAAGAGAGGTAGTCGCTGAATAGCTGGTTTTCGTAATATAAATTGATACATATATCTTTATGCTGATAAGGCACAAAATGTCCTACCGAACCTGAAACGAGAATGTTGATAAACTTTTCGGTCTTATCGTATGCCTTCACGATTTCGTTTTTTGCAAAACTCCGACATTCTACCACTTTTGCAAATTCAACCCAAAATTTAATGTCGACGGGATAATACGTATCAAATACTGCTTTGATGTTTTCAGGAGATGGAGTCTTCATATTGCTTTGCTTTTATAATACGAAGTGTCGCTCATCCGCCTAATGATTCTCTTTCCCATTTCTGTTTGGTACAAAAAAGAAACGCCACCACTGACTCCGTATAGATCCATTGTTTGAAGGCTTTCCACCGGCAATCCAAGCCACATGACATTGAAGATACTTAAGCTATCGCCGTGCGAAACAAGGATGATATTCTCTTTGTTACCAGACATTACTGTTTCATAAAAGGGAATCATCCTTTGCCAGACGTCAAATCTGGATTCTGCATCACTAAAACATTTGTCGTAGATTGATCGTTCTTCCGCCTCGATATTGTCTTTAAGCCATTGAACCGATTGCCCCACCGCTCGTCCAAGGTAACGTTCTTTTAGTGCAGTTGCCCCTTGGGGAACGACATTAAACTGTTTTCCAATGATCTCAGCGGTCTGGGTTGTTCTGCTAAGCGGTGATGTATACACGGAAAACTTCGTATCCCGAAACTCCGACTTTAAATTAGCAGCGATATTTTCCGCTTGTTGTATCCCTTTTTCCGTTAATGGCCAATCGTTCCAAGAGCCAATCATGCCGTTTGTATGATGCACGGATTCCGGATGTTGTATCGTAATGATATTTTTCTTTTGAGACATACGTATATAAGCAGGCAATTAAGAAAAGCTGACGGCAACTTGGTTGCCGTCAGCTTACACTGCATGCTGTCCACAATGGATAGCGTGTGGTTCAAAAATACCGAAACTTTAGTATAACGACAAATTGTCGCTGGTTTCCAATAGCGCATTGATACACCACATGTAGGCAGCCTGTCCATGATAATCGCCTGTATGTCGAGGACGATCGTAATAATACTGCTTATCGTTCTTTTTATTGGTACCCACACAGATTTCCGATACCGCTCCTTGCCCGTCAACATATTTTGCAAGCGCGAGCCAAGCTCTTCGAGCAACGGGACCATATTGCTTTTCATTTAACCAGCCGTGCTTTACCCCGGTTATGATCGCATAAGCAAACATTGCCGAGCCCGAAGTTTCTGCCCAACAGTCGGCTTCATCAATCAGCTGATTCCACATGCCACTTTTGCGCTGCTCTTTTTTCAAACTCTCCATCATGGTAAGATAGCCCTTCAAAATACGGGGCCGGTCAGCATGATCTTTCGGAAGCATGCGCAGTAATTCGGTCATACCCGCGGCCATCCAGCCATTACCACGACCCCAATAGTAAGGAACATCAGGTGCATGGTAAAACAATCCGTTGGGGCGTTGTAATTTATCTAAATAAAGCACCATCTCTTTAGCCGCGCGGTCGAGATATTTTGATTCACCAGTTGCTTTAAATGCAGCCGTCTGTACAATGGTAATCATGTACATATCGTCAATCCACATCCGGGTCTGCCAGGAGTATCCTTGCTGCGCCCAGTTTTTAGCCTCCTGCCCCGCATTTTCTGGTACCTGCCATTGCGTATCCGCGTAGGGCAAGCCCAAGTTGAGGTAACTTTCCTCCTTGGTCAGTTGGTAAAGACGCAAAGGTAGACTTCCAAACATATTTAAGTCTACGTGGTTTTTCGGTGGCAGCAACTGCGGCTCGCTGGATACGAGTTTGGAAAATCGATCTTTCATTGCCTGCATCAGCTTTGCATCATTTGTTACACGCGCATAGTTAATTGCACCCGTCCAATAAAAGGTCTCCGGATAGCTGATCCATTTACCCGCATGTAGCATATGTTTGCCCGCAGTAAAACGATGCGCGATGCGATGTCCTACCTCCATTGGGTCTGCCTCGGCCGGAAAATTTACCAGATTCGACTGTGCGATTAACAGTTGAACTGGAAGTATCAATAAAAACAAAAGGGTCTTCTTTATCATATGAATTAGTTTTATGTACTTATAAACTGATTTTAAATTATCAAATATGGTATTAAAGAATCCCGAACTTATTGCGCGCATGCGCAAGGGCTCGGGACCTCTTGGGGGCTATTCCACTTTAGACTCATCCGCAACAGCATCCTCCCATTGATCCCATACTGGGGTAGCCGGATTATAACCATCGTAGCCATAGTTTTGCTTTAACTGGCCTTTAATATTTGAGGTAATAGCTACATTGGGTATTGGCCAATACATATTCTTCTTATCCATGGTATAATTGATATCACTTAGCCCTGTTGCATTGACATGAATGATGCCTTTGTTGTATAAGCTATAATGCACAATGCGTTGATACCAGTAGCTACCCCCGATGGCATCTGTACCACTTTGCTTATCAAAATTATCCAGATGGTATACATTTCCCCATTCATCCGGTTTACCACTACGTGCCAGGCAAAGCGATACCCGTTTCAATTCCACATTACGCCATTCCTCCCAGTAGAGCTCGCGAGCCCTTTCATTCATGATATCTCCAATGGTAACGGCCCCATCATAGAGCTCGGTACATTTTGCCCGTTTACGAATGGCATTTAAGTCGTCTTTAATTGTCCCATCAGACGGACTGATATAATATTTTGCTTCGGCGCGCAAGAGATAAGCTTCAGCCAGGCGATAGAGGTACCAGTCTGCGATGCTACCGTTGGTAGCCCCCCGTGAACCGTCTGAACCGCTGATATTGGCCTCACTTACCGGGTCGTCCAGAAAAAATTTATAATGTGGCACATCGTACCAGCGACGGATGGTATCGCTACAAAGGAGTTTGCCTGTAGCTGGATCGTTGAGTAAAAGTGGTTTACCAAAATCTTTGGATGCCTTATTGTTGACCTTGTAATCTGCCATGCGCACCCAGTTTCCCACTTTGGAACTGTGGCGCAGGTCGCCCTCATCTTGCTTTCCATTGACAGCCCATACCCCCTGGGACTGGAAAGAAGTGGGGCGAAAAGTTCCTATACCGCGACCAAAGGCCCGCATGTAATCATATTTAGCATTGTAATCCCCGCTGTTACGTTTGATGTTCAACAAAGCCTGTTTCCCGTCTGTCGTTTGTATCCGCGAGTCGAATACAAAGGGATATAAGATCCGCATGGTGAGCATTTTTACAAAAGACTCCGCATCGGCACCACGGTTGGGCATCCCCATGATTACCTCACGGTTGCTGGCGATCAGTTTATTTTCGGGGCGGTGCATATCCCAGATCACATTACGCGTAATAGGCCAGGTCTGCGCTTCCCCGCCATCGTTAAATGTACCGAAGCTTTCAGTCATCAAAGCATAGCCCGACTGGTCAATCAGGATATCGGTTTGCTCTTTGGCCTTTTGGTACTCCCCTATGGCCAGATAACATTTTGCCAGCAACATACGGCAGGCCCCTTTGTTGATCATACCGATCAGGCTCATATTTTTCTGATCCGGTACCCATTGGACGGCAAATTCCATGTCCTTGGTCATCATCTGCAAAATGGCATCGCGCTTGGTACTTCGGTAATTCTGTTTGGGCACATCGATGATTGTCGTTACTAAGGGGACATCTCCGTACTCAAACACCAATGCCATATAGCGGAAAGCCCTATGGAAATAAGCCCGTCCTTTGTAAGCATTCCGATCTTGCTCGCTCAGGGTCTGAACCTGATCCACGTACTTGATAATGGTATTGGCATAACTGATCCCTTTATACGTTTCCTGCCACAGATACCATAGGCTGTTGGATCGGTCGAGATTCTGTAAGCTGGAGTTGTCACTGGTCGGCGTCAGCATATTGGCCACATCCGCCATCATGCTGCGTTTGTCGGTATTGCTGGCCACCATCAGTTCAGAAAAGATGTATTCTGTACCCAGGGTCAGCATCTCGTTATGATCTGTGGCCCAATACCCCTTTAGATGGCGGTCGCAGATAGCCATTGCAGAAAGTAAACCAGACTCGGTATTAAAAGTTTCGTTTGGTAAATAAATTGACAGCGGATCGGGCTGCAGAAATTCCTTCGAGCAGCTGCTTATCGCTAGCGTACTGGCAAGCAAAAAGGCGATGCCTCTGCCTGCGGATCTGGATTTGTTTCGTATATCGTTCATGTACATCACAATTAATCAGGTTATAAAGATAAATTAACACCGAAGGTAAATACCCTTGAGGCCCAGGATTCCGTCTCTGGATCGCCGTATTCCCAGTCCTTTGCCCAGGTCGCCACATTGCGCACCGTACCATACAGCTTCACCCGGTTGAGGTTGTATCTGGAGGTCAGATTTCTTGGCAGCGTATAGCCTACCGAGATGTTGTCGAGCCGGATAAACGAGCGGTCGTATAGCCGCGCTGCACCCTCGGCACCGATCGGTCCCTTGGCCTCGATACGGCCATAGCGATCGGTGGGATTGTCCGGCGTCCAGTATTCCTTTGCGGGCAGATTAGCCAGCCCATAGGCCATACGGCCGCCATCATCATCGTTATTCAGGTAATTGCCCGACAAACTTTTGTGTCCCATGGCCGAATAGATATTAAACGAAAAACTAAGGTCGTTCCATAGGATAAACTCATTGCGCATCGACCAACGGAAACGGGGATCCGTCTGCCCTAAAAAAACCTTGTCATTATTATTATATACAGGTTTTGTTACATCGCCGTTCACAACATCATCTGCGGTATACACATTGGCTACTTTCGGATCACCAGGAGCCTGCCCATATTGAGCAGCCTCTGCCACTTCATTGGCCTGCCAGATCCCCGTCACGTGATAATTCCAGATGGCACCAATAGGCTGTCCGATAAACCAATTGTTCGAAATCTCATCCATTTCCTTACGGCCGACCACATTTCCATTGGCATCCAGCACATCTTGGTAGTTTTTATAAAGATGTACGATCTGATTTTTATTATAGGCGAAATTGAAGCTGGTAGACCATTGTAGTTTTTCTTTCTTCAGGTTGACGGTGTTTAAGGTCAGTTCAATTCCTTTGTTGTCCACCTGCCCCAAGTTGGTGGTGATACTTCCAAATCCGGTAAAATTGGGCAACTTCTGCTCCATGATCATGTCGTGGGTTTGCATCAGATAATACTCCAGTGTTCCTGAGATGCGATTTTTAAAAAATCCGAAGTCCAGACCAAAATTCCATGCTGTGGTCTTTTCCCACTGCAGGTTTGGATTGGCCAGCCGATCCACCATCAGGTAGCGGTATTGGACCAGCTCACCGGCCGAGTTGAGGTAACCATGCATTTTGCCACTACCCGAATACAGGTTGGCCAACGCCAGATTCGGATCGGCCAGTTGCCTGTTTCCATTTTTACCATAGGAAACGCGCAACTTACCATAATCCATTACATCGCCCCATTTAAAGAATTTTTCTTTGGTAAAGTTCCAGGCTAAGGCCACGGAAGGAAAAGTTGCATAGGGGTTGGAAGTACCGAAAGCCGAATAACCATCCCGTCGGATAGACGTCGTGAGCATATAGCGGTCATCGTAGGCATAAAATAAACGGGCCAATAAGGCATCTGCTGTCTGATGGGTATCGTAGCTATCAAAGCTGCTGTTTTCTTTCGAGCCATTTTTGGTATTGTGAAAGCCGAGGGCATCCGACGGTAAGATATTGCGTGCCTCAATGCGATCTTTCCAGGACTGCTGTTCTTCTGCTTCCTGCACCAAAGTTACCATCAGGCGATGCCTATCCGCAAAGGTCTGTTCCCAGCTGATGGTGTTATTGAGCGACCAGTCGAACCGTTTGGTTTGTTCGCGGTTTGCACCTCGATCGGCCGGATTGGATCCGGGTAGTTCGGCCGACATAAAGTAACGGTCATGGAAATACTGCAAGCGTGGCGACGCATTAAATGAATACGTAATATTAAAGGGCAGTTTAATTTTCGCATTGAAAATGGAGTTAACCACCGAATACCCTTTGTCCAGCTCAAGGTATTTCTTCTGAAAATCATAATTGTACCCCCGCTGGCTGAACTGTTCGCTGAGCGGATATTGCAGCGGATTGCCGTTGGCATCAGCGTAATCTGCGTACGGGCTGTTGCGCAGGATTTGATCCATATCGATATCAATATTTCCGTCCGAACGGTCCTGGAAATTTACGTTTGCCCCCAGCTCCAGCCAGTTGGTCACCTTTGCATTGATTTTCATATTGGCCCGCACAGCCTTGTAGGTATCGCTCACGACAGCGCCCTCATTTTTGAGGTAGCCCATAGACAGGTAATAGTTTACCCGGTCGCTTGCTCCGCTGATGCTAGCATTATAATCCTGATTAAGACCAGTACGAAAGGTATGATCGGCCCAGTCGACCGTTTTTCCATCCAGAAAGTTCTGCAGGGCATTCCCTTGCAGACCCAAACGGCGGCCCCAGATGCTCCGGTCAGACTCGCCACTTTCATTGGTCGACTGCGCGCGCCAAGCATCGAGCGACAACGAGCCCGGTAGCTGTCCAGGATTGAGATAAAAGCCATAAGGCACCGTGAGGTTACCGTTAGCATCCCGCGTCTGATAAGCCTCATATAAGCCCGTCGTGGGGTTAATGCCGTAGGTATTTTTGGTATACCAGTCTTCACGGTGCTGCAAGTAAGCATCGGGACTGAATCTTTTGCGGTATTCGCTCAACTGTGTTGCACCGGCATTCATCGTCATATTGATGGTCGGTTTGCCCTGCTTCCCTTTTTTTGTGCTGATGATAATTACGCCACTAGCCGCTTTTGAGCCGTAGATAGCTGCAGCGGAAGCATCCTTCAGGACATCAATCTGCTCAATGTCATCCGGATTGATTTCAGAAAGTTCACCATAGAAAATCATCCCATCAAGCACCAGCAGAGGGTTGTTGTGACCGCTGTTGCTATCGTATACCGACCGCTTACCCCTTACCTCAATGGAACCGCCCCCTTTTGCCGAAGCGTCATAGCCAATATTCAGTCCTGCCGAGCCACGCAGAATATCCTGTACGGTTTTGGGGTTTTCATTGGCGATGCGATCCGGATGGATTTGTGTAACCGAGCCCGTCAGGTCTTTTTTGCGCATGGTACCATACCCCACCACCACGACTTCATCCAGCTCGCCCGTGGTAGATGTCAGCTCCACATTGACGACCTTGGTTGCTGTTAGGTCAATTTCCTGGCTCTTGTATCCCAACCGCGTAAAAACTAACTTTTTGCTTCCGACAGGTATGGTAATGGTATAGGTTCCATCCGCCTTTGAGGCAGTACTTACGTTGCTACCAGCCACGTTGACGGTCACGGCAGCTAGCGGCTGGCCGGTATCATCTGTTATTTTACCTGTAATCTCACGATTTTGGATAGCTCCGTCCAAGGTCTTTAAAACGGGGACATTCGCCCTTAATATTGCAGCAGGACTCGTGAAAGCGAAAAGACACCACAGGCAGGAACAGGATATCCATTTGCTGGTGGCAAAACCATAAAATGGATTTTGTTTTAGTTTACAATTGTTTCCCATAAAGAAATACTCACTTTAGATGATTCAGTAATTTTATAATTGGCTCCCTTTATTCAAGGAATCTTAATTGTAAAAGTGAAGATTAGGAATTAGAAAAACAGGACGATATTGTATCAAAAAATTGCGACTTTGTCTCAATAACAGACATTTCGATCAAAAACGTGCTTGGCGCTATACTCCCCACCGTTAGCAATGCGTGAAAAAACATCTGACTTTGAAGTTATCAATATTTAACTACAACGTTTTCGTTCTTTAACTATAACGTTTTCGTATTTTTAGTATGACAAAATGCTTTCTCCAAAATCGATAATGCTGCGCCAGCACAAAACAATTGACGTGTATTTTAAATAAAACCCTAGTTTTCGTGGATTGATTTAAAATCATCAAGCGTGTAATTTTGGATTATACTAAAAGAAAAGAACGATGAAAAAGTTATTTTGCATAGCCGTACAGCTATTTACTTTATTGATTGTCAGCTCTTGCTCAAAGGATAGTGTGGACAATGGTAGCGGATCGAGCACTTACCCCGCTGCATTGAAGGGAACGATTTATTACGATTGGGCGACTGAAGGGGTGCTGAAGATGAGCTTACCCGATGGCATCGGTGGATCTTTCATACCAGATGATTCAAAGCTCAATAATTTTGATATTTCGCGCGATGGGAAATGGAAACTAACCGCAGTAAATGCCAGTACATTCGGCCAATACGATGTGAAGTTTACGATCAGTGATATGAACAGTGGAAACATCGTTGAAGAATTTATTTATAACAGTCCTGCTGGAAACTCCTACTGCAAAGGCTACCTATCCCCCGACAATAGCTTGATCATGGTTACGTCAAACGACTTTCAGGACGGGGTGACCATTTTAAAACGAAACGGCGAATTTGTCGCACGTATTGTAGACATCAATGGTGAACGGCTGGGTTTCAACGAATCCCGGCTATGGCTACCAGGAAATAACATTGTCTTGACACATGGAAAGTATATTATAAAGATCGCGCCCCCTTATAACTCCGGAGCATTGGTAAAGGAAATGAACTATCAGGACTGGGGCAAGCTGACGGTCAACCAGGCGGGAACCCAATTTGCACTCAACATTGGTAATCATATCTACACCATGGATGTAGACGGAAATAACCTAAAGCAGGTCACTTCAAGCAATTTTAAAGAATCGATGCCAGAATTCTCACCCGATGGAAAATACCTATTGATTGGCACCAACTATCGGTCCACGGGAACACTTGGATACCTATGGGACCTGAAAATTATTCCGAATGATGGTAAGCAACACGATGTTGGTTTAGAAACCAATAGTGCTTCCGAAGTTCTTCCTGTCATCTGGAAAGGAAAAGACAGAATTGAAAGCGCTGATGGACAGATGATTTGGCGGTAATAAGAATTATTTTGTATTTTGAGAAATCAATATTCTGTTTCGCGTGCATGCATAAAATTTTACTATTTGTCGCAGTGCTCTGTACACTGCCCCGCTTCAATGCCCTTGGCCAGCAAAAGAATCAACTTGAGCACTATAGCGATAGCCTATATCAACAACTGCTGCGTGTGGACGATCAGGCGAGCAAGGCCCAAGCTCTGTATGAATTGAGCTTTTTTTGGTGCGATTACGATAGTACCCAAGCGCTCAAGTATATCGCAGAAGCCGAACAGGTATTAGGGCCCATGCGAAAATCCAGCTACTATAGGGGGTTATCTTATTTCTACCGCGCTGCAGTCTACTTTGACTCAGCACCTTTACAGGCGAAACAGCTTTACTTACAGGCCGAAGATCAGCTTAAAAAGATCGATCAGAAAAATAATGTCTCCGCCCAAAAGCACCGTGCAAGGCTTTGGGGAAGTTATGGCGCATTACTTCAGCGCGAGGGAAAGTCGGATGAATATGTACATGTGCTGCTCAATAAAGTGATACCGATAGCGGAACAGCTTCAGGATAATATCCTGCTGGGCAATAATTACCAGAATGTTGCCATGGTGCTGATGAACCTCCAGGCATATGGCAAGGCCGAACAATACTATGAGAAGGCTTTTCATCTGCTACAGGGGAGAAAAGATTCCGATGAACAGCTTTTGACATTATACGTCAATGCTGCCCGTAATGCGTTGTTTCGGCAGGATGTTAGAGAAGCCAAAAAACGACTCGATAAGGCTGAGAAAATAAGCCTCCGTATTCCCAATTCATCCTATATACCCATTTACCACACTGTTACAGGAAGCTATTGGGCAGCAAAAAAGAACATGTCCAAGGCTAACATCCATTTTGAGCATGGTCTTGCTGCTGCTAAAAGACAGCAAAATAAGGATATGACGGCATCCATTATTTTTGATCAATTCACTGCCTTACAGGAAGCGGGACAATATCAGGCTGCGTTGGACAAGCTGTTGGCCGTACTTCCTTATGTACGAAACAAAGAGTCCCTCAGAAACAAGCAAATGGTGTATGATAACCTCGCGACCACTGCCGTTAAATTGGGACGATGGCGAGAAGCTACCCACTGGTACGAAGCGCACAAAAAACTATCCGATACCCTTTATCAGGATAAGGGCAATGCGCGAATCATGGAACTGGAAAAAATATATCAGACGGCAGAAAAAGAAAAGGAACTATTGCGCATAAAAACAGAGAACCAAGGGCATCAGCTCGCCCTTCAAAAGACGCGCATGTGGGTCGGTGTTCTTGCTTTCGCTATGCTTATTCTATCCTTTTTATCTTTCACCTGGTACACCGCCTTCCTCAACAAGAAAAAGTTGGCCACCCACAAAGAGATGCTCTTAGAGGAGGAAATTAAAAATCGTAAGCAACAAGAAAAATTGAATCTTTATAATGCGATGTTACAGGGACAGGAAAGAGAGCGAAGCCGCATCGCACGGGATCTGCACGACGGATTGGGCGGAATACTGGCGAGCACCAAACTAAAACTTTCGGCGGTTGCGGCAAATGCCAACCCTCAGCAAGAAGCTGCAAAAACGACGGATCTCCATGTAATCATTGAACAACTGGATCATTCCGTTGATGAACTCCGGCGGATAGCGCGCAATATGATGCCAGAGTCTTTGCTATACATGGGTCTGGAAGTCGCCCTCAGGGATCTTTGCAATGCCATGTCACATCCCGACCTTCAGGTCGATTTTCAGGCTTCAAATCTACGAGAACACTACCCGCAAGATTTTCTGATCGCGGCGTACCGGATTCTGCAGGAATTACTGACCAATGCCATAAAGCATAGCGGAGCTTCGCAGGTGTGGGTACAATGTAGTCAGGTGGCGGATAAATTCCACATGAACGTCGAGGACAACGGCAAGGGTTTTGATCCCCAGCATGCAACAATGACCAAGGAAGGGATTGGTATTTCCAACATTCGCAACCGGGTCGACATCTTAAATGGACAATTAGAGATTGATGCAGCAGTAGGAAACGGCGCATCATTCCATATTCAACTTAATATACATGGATAAGGTTATTTCAGTCATTATCGTAGACGATCATCCACTCGTACTGAATGGATTTGAATTTATTTTAAAGAACAGCGCAGACATCGTTTTACTGGGCACATTTACCTCCTCGGCTGATGCTTTAGCTTTTCTTCAAACCCAACCTGTCGATATTGTTTTGGTCGACATCAACATGCCCGGCATGAATGGTATCGATACCACTGCAATCATAAAAAAGGATTTTCCCAACACACAGGTTATTGCGATCAGCAACCTAAATGAAGGCAGCATCGCCCTTCGTATGCTGCAGGCGGGCGCCTTGGGTTATCTTCTCAAAAATGTATCTGCCGAAGACTTAATTCAAGGTATACATTCCGTTCATCAGGGTGAACAGGTGCTCAGCCGAGAAATGAACTTCATATTAAAAGGTAATCAGCAAGATTCTGTTCCAAAGATTACAGAAAGAGAGCGCGAGGTACTCAAATGGATGGCGCAAGGTTATACCACGCCCAAAATTGGCGAATTGATGTTTATCAGCCCATTGACTGTCGAAAGTCACCGTCGAAATCTGCTACAAAAATTTTCCGTCAGCAATTCGGCTTCCTTGATCCACAAGGCTACTGAAATGAAGTTTATCTAATAAGCAACGCGCTGTCTTTGGACAGCGCAACCATCAGTGGCACACCGGCACATAAATCAGGTCTACACCGCCTTCATAGACATTGAATACCGGTCGTGATTCCCATACAATGGTGCAGCCCTGTTGCCCATTGCCCTCCTGTCGGCCGCCCGATCTAAGAAGCTCAAAATGTGTATTTAAGATAGATTCTGCAGGTACACCGCCACCGGATTTAAGATATTTAATTTTGACGTCCAGCATCAGCTTGTCGTCAAAAAGTCGTCCCTTCCACGTGATCTCCTTAGCACTGGCGGTCAGCGATCCATTGACTTCTCCGTTGTCTGCGACGGATAACTCGCCCGATTCAGCGGTAAACCGCCACGAGCGCCCGGTTTGCTTCCCTGGAATAGCAAAAGAGAATCCCTCTTGGCCAGACAGTTCCATGACAAGTACCAAGGTGGAGCTATCGCCTTTTATTTTATCGATGCTGAAAGACCCTTTTCCCTTTACCGGTGCTAAGCGATCGTATCCATGTAAATACATGGTCGACTCGGTACTGCCCAGATAGGCCTGTCTATTCATGCGTTCATTGAACGTCTGCTGATACGAACCAGAATCTTGGGATTTACCACAGGCTATCGTTGTAAACAATAGCGGAAGGACTAACGCTTTTGTGCTGTATTTCATATCTAAATATTTCATAAAACTTTCGTTCGTTGTAAGCTGATGTGCGAAGAAAATTCTCTGCATTACTCAGCTCTATTACAAAATTAACCGTTAGTCCATTTGAAGACAATCCACGAAAACCATGAAAATTAAATCATGAATACGGGCACATCAATATGCAAGTTGGCTTGCAAAAGCTTTCTAAAATTTGGGACTTCGTTAGATAAACTTCTTAATGCTCATCATATAGCCCAGGTGGAGCCCTTCATGAAAATTATTCCATTCGAAGGCATCGTATATTGAAGTGACATGGAAGCCCGTCCCCGTGGTACGGGCGTTATAATGGAGAAATATTTTTTTGTTAAAATCCAGGATAGTCGGCTCAATCTGTTCAACAAGCAAACTTTTAAGCAGATCCGCTTCCTGTTGGGATACCGGTACTGTGGGTTTTGTACCCGACTGGTAATTCAAAAAAACTTCTTGTGGAATATGCCCTTTTACATCCGATCCGATATAAATTAATTTATGCTGTGTGGCAATGATGTGACCGATGTTCCAGATCAGGTTGTTGCCAAAGCCAGCAGGAATGCGATTGAGCTCTTCTAGGGAATAATGCTCAAAAAATTTGAGGTATGCCATACGGCTCGTTTTCCAGGCATTAAAGAGTGATTCCATGTTGTAAAGCTATTTGTCGTACATTTAAAAGATGATTGTAGCACATTTATACGAGATCAATCCGGCCAAACCGTGCGAGTTTATCTGCCCATTTCGAACTGTATGAGTTGTTCAGCTGATGCAGTTCGCCCATGGCGGATGTTCGCACAGGCGAAATATGACAGCGTTCGAAGACATCCTTCTTCACGCTCATAAAGTTTGTCTTTTTGTAAAGGTTATATTCAGCAAAGAGATCTTGATCCAATATACTTACTATTCGGGCAGATTTACCATAGAAATTGTTATCAATTCGGTTAACATCGAGACTGCTTTGATAGGGCAAGAACAGGCGATCAAAGAAGCCTTTGATTTTCGAGGGGATATACGAACGGTAAACGGGACAGAACAATACGATATGTTTAGCCCAATGGAGACGACGCAAAGCAAACTGCAGGTCGGCTTCCAAAGAAGTCGAATGCAACGAAGGAAGTCTGATATTGTAATTAAAGAGCAGATCTGCGATCCGTAGATCATGCACAATGCCGTCCGCCTGCTTTACACCTGTTCGATAAGCATCCATCAGGAAGTCAGTAGACGCTATTTTAAAAAGATCCCCATTGATTAATAAAACGTTCTTCATCTTTTGCTAACATAAGCAAAAAAAATGAATCGCAAACTGATCTCACCCAATAAATCTGCTAATCCAGCAAAGACCAGGTTCGCTTGGTCTGCACCTCCTGCACAACCTTTTGCTCAGCAACGACTATATTTTCCCGTCGTTGACCAATATATTCCAACGTCGCCAATTTACCCCATAACGAAACCATTACCTGCATAAAATCAGCCACACATTCCATCGCTTCTGCAATTTCCAGATGATCGTAACGCAATTCAATAAGGTTTGATAAACGTTCCTCAAAATTTCCGGGTGTCACATCTTTCCACTCATAGAAATATTTTAGCATTTCCTCCCGTTCAGCAGATTCGATCAGCCGTACAGCATTAAAAAATACATGCGCAAAATCCGAAAAATATTTTAAAAGATAAATGGGTGCCTTTTGCGGAAGGATAGATCGGTATTCAAAAAATGAAGTTGCCATATACGCTAAGATACGTTCAGTAATAAAGCGGATATTAAGCCCCAGCTCGGTGATCTTAGGTTTATTCACCGTTTTATCCATGATGCGATATGCGGCTGACTGAAACTCATTCAATGCTCGGTAAAAGCGGTTGTGAAAATCCATCAATTGCGGATGGCTTTCGATATAAACGCAAGGCATAACGTATTGCGAAACCAATAAAGTTTCCTGTCCGTCGTTTACAAGCTTGCCGATAGGCAGAAAAGAACCACTCACCTGCCGTTGCTGTACTGCGGACTTCGTCACAATGTCGATCGTATATTCTTTTTTTACAAACGGGTAACGAAGGGGTGATTCCTCCGGATTAGGTTCGCCAAAAGCCGATTTTCTAAATGAATGTACATATAAAACTACATAATGCTCTCCGATAGCAATTTTCGATACATCCATAAAGGCGCTAAAATTTGCCTCTACCGCACCTTGCTGATAGGCTATATTGATTCGGCTCCCATCGCTGGTGACCGCATTGCAGAACCGAACTTCAACCTCCAGATAATTCGTGTTTTTTTTCAGCAGCGAAATATCAAAAGAACGATCGTACCCCGCAAAGGCCGGCAACAATCCAAAATTCGCATGATGAAGCCCCACTGATATGCCGTCGCGGACGAGATCTTGGGTATATAGATCCGTATGAACAAAATCACCACTGGAGAGTTTCATCCCATCCACCCAATTGATGCCTTCGTAATTTAATGGTTTTTGCATAAGCTTAATGTTATCCTATCGTTTCTGAAACACGCTTGGCGTGAATAGTCATTTTTTCTGTAATCTGATTGCCTGAAATGTCTGCATTTGGGTCTATATATACATTTCTTCTGAAAATAGACCTTTTCACAACAAATATCCAACGCTGGTATTCCCCCTGATCATCCACGTAGCGTACCGGGGCACTTGGAAATTTGGCATTATAATCTTCAATAAATTTTTGGAACCACAGTCCGAAGTTCATCTTCTCTGGCGCTTTCACCTTCACGCGCAACGGCTCCACGTCTTTGCTATCCTTATAGAGTTCCAGTTCCAATACCAATAGCTTATCAAAATCCAAATGATCCAGACTGATTTCTTCTGGAAACCGTGGGTATTCCCATACCCGATGAATTTCCATAGGGATAGATAACAGCGCAATGTAGGTCCACCAAAAGAACATAGGAACCATAAAAATGGAGATACTGGTGGCTGCCCACCATCCCAATCGGAATGGGCTCATCCAATCGAAAAACAGTTTATATATATATATTGCCAGCAACAGCATGACAAACATGACGAAAAACACAAATACCTTTTTGTTCTCCAACGTGTTGAGATCCCATTTACTCAGCAGATACACCCAAAGCACCCCTAGTCCCAACGCATACATCATGGTCATAAAATAGCCCCACGGCATATAGCCAAAGCCCAAAAACCCGAAAAAACCGGGCAATGCCAGAGCTACTCCTCCTAGAAGGATCGAAATAATTAACTTCTTATTGCTAAGAAGAGAATTCTTCTTATTCCAGACCGACAATACAATTGTCGAAATAAATACTAATAAAGGCGCAAGTATGTACCTCAAAAAAACTGTTTGTACTTCCATTTCAGCTGTTGCAGTATTCACAAACTAATATACTATCTTTAAATAAACAATTTATAATTAAAATCCCCGGTCAGAGTGAAAACAATCTACTGGGTTAAAACAATCTATTGGGCTTATATGTTCAAGGAAAAATGATTTCTATGAAAAAAAAGGACGGTTTATTCACCAGCAATAGCATGACATCAGATATCAAGGCCAGCCAAAAGGCGGCGGATCTTATTCAGCACGGCGTAGATCCAGATCATATTATCTTTACTTGTGATGGTTCAAGCCGTCGCCCCTTCTCTACAGAAATTCAATCTGTCAACCCTTATATCTCCGAGACGAGCAATGAAGAATTTGTACGCATCCATATGAACCGTGAGGGCTTTTATGATATGCTCCCCGAAGGCCTCTTTCATACCCTACATGCTGGCAGTGAAATTCTTGACGAAGATGTTATGATCCAAGATGTTAGAAACAAGCGTCGCCAGGAGCAAAATGCCCGTAAGTTTTTCGCCCCATTTGAAAACGAATTGTTCTATTTACGGACGCAACTGGATCAATATGAAAGCCGTCTTGATATGCAAACAACTTATCAGGATATGAGCAACCTACTGCTCTCCAATTTTCCCGAACTACACCGCCTGAGCCCCCGCCAACGTGTTATCTGGATGCACTTTATTCCTGAAATCCACAACCACAAAAACGATATCGCTTATGCCCAACAACTGTTGCGCAACCTGCTCAACATTCCCATTGAAATCCATCGTGCAACACATGACCGCAAAATCGACTGGCAAGAAATCGGGCTTCCACCCAGTACATTGGGCTATTGCCAGCTCGGAGTCGACAGTTTGACCACGATGAACTTTGAACGCAATGAGAGCTATCTTAACATCACGATAGGACCGTCCTATCCCCAACTTTTAAAGAACTATCTCCCCAACGCCAAAGACGAATATATCATTCATCTGGTGCTGGACAACCTTTTCCCGGCTCATCTAAACCGACACTTGCGCTATGACCTTCTTCCAGAGGTGAAACATAGCTATTTAAGCGATGAGCAGGGTAACAACCCCACTGTATTGGGACACACCTCATACCTGTAGTCTACTTCACTCTAGTCCACATATCTGTAGTCTACTTAATAGTAGTATACGCGACAGACCAGCCTACTTGCTATACAACAACTTATAGCGTCTTCAGTAGCAGACGATAGTGCACTTCCATGCTGCTGCGCACCTGTAGCTTACTCATCACCTGTTCCAATAACTCATTCCACTCGGAGTCTTCCAGATCAAAGCTTCCATCAGGCTCCACGTAGATATCAGTGGTTTTCTGAAACCCTTTTCTTGGATCGGCATCCATCATTACTCCAGACTTAATTTCAATACGTTTAACCACCTGTCCGAGTTCCAGTTTAATGAAATTGATAATATCATTCTTACTAACGATGCGATCTCCGGTGGTCACATTGTATTTAAAAGCTTGCAAACTATCCCTTCGGTTGAGACGCGAACGTCCGCCTCTACTTGTGGTAAGAAAGACAAGCTGTTCATAATTTTTTACCGCACCCAGCTGGATCTGCAAAGGCGTACCGACAGCAATGCCGTTCGCTAGCTCTGCTTGGGTCATCCACATCTTCGTAAAAAGGAGGTCGCCATCATTTTTTGGATTCATTACAATGTACTGCTTGAAATCATTTTTTCGGAGTTGTAAGGCCTTTCCCTTCTGCTGTATCATCGCTAAGTTTTTGTCCAACTCACGCAATATAGCATTCAAGAAATCAGCATTATAAGACACAAAAGCAGCCTTCTCATCCCGTATCAGTTCAAACAGGTAATCCAGCAAATCTTTGGCAGTACGATTATCAAGTCTTTCGACTCCACCCTGTCGCACGGTGTAAAAGCCTGCTTCGGCGTGTACACCGGATCTGTTGTAAGGCACTTCACTATATTTTTCCCCCTCCTGATCCAATACCTCTTCCACCGTCAGTAGTTGTTCAAGCTGCGCGGTTTCGATACCAACAATGTTTTTAAGGGCTTTCACCCGATGCTTACCTTCGACCAAGCGCTTATTGACAACAGGAAATGCATTTATTTGTACATGTAGTTCATCAAGCAGCTGCACCGGCATGGAAGTCGGCATGTCAATACGAATCCAATCCAGATCCTGCTCGAGGCGATCCGTCATCTGCTGTTCAAAATGCGCTACAATTTCCTCCGGTAGCGAACTAGTTTTCCCAAAACAAGCCGCATCCGGCTCATCGTCCAAGGTCAGAAAATGCTGCTGATAATAGCCCTCTATGTCCTGGCTTAAGTTAAAGAGGTAATTTTTACGGTCAAACAGTTCGTCCACTAAGCGATCCGAGCGCTTTAAAAACCTATTTTGATGGTGTTTTATGGGAATTCCATTCAGGTGCCATTTTCCAAGGTTTAGAACTTTGTAGATCTCCCGGTTGACCTGATAATTGCCCCAGTCGAAATAGAAATTTAAACCCGCAAAGGATTTCCTACGGTCGTACTCCAAACATTTTATACCCAGAAAGACAGAATGCCCAGTATTGATATGCAGCGATTTTCCTAGCGAACGTTTTACATTGGGCTGTATTTCAAACAGCTGCCTGGGGGTAGCCATATAACGGATCTTTCCATGAAATAGATGCACTTCTTCCAAACTGGAAAAATTCATTTCCACCATTTTTTCCTCTTTTGAAGCGCCGACAGAAACAATTTTTTTCTTCATGTTCATATGCAGGTAAGGACTTATACGCACCTCATCTTCAATGGGTTGGTACAGCAAGATCGCATGAGCTGGCAGTGGCGCTACCAGATAGTCCGGTGCCAAGAGACGACCGATCTTATCAAAGATCCGATTCTCAAAATCGCGCACATCATTCGACACCTGAAAGATCTCACTGCTCAGCACTTCCATCAATAAAAGGACCACCGGATCAAAGTCAAAGACCTTTTGGATTCCCCAAAGCTCCTGGGCCTTCTTAATGATCCTATTGCGAATCTCTTCCTTACTGGAGTAAAAAATATCGTTCATCTGCTCTTTGCTCACTACTTAGCTAATGGACTTAAAAATAATGAAGTACTGAATGCATAGCGCTCCCCAGTCTCCACCATCTTACCCTCCACATAAATCATTACTTTCTTTTTGATCTCCGCGACCTTCCGCTTGGGAAAGAATGTTTCCACTTCAGAAATATTAACCTTGACCACCACCTGTGCGATGCGCCACTCATAACGCGTAATGGAATCGAGCAGTGATTTTCTAAACTTTTCTTCCCATAGACTCTCGCTGACGATCAATTCAAAATCCAGGTCCCAAATGGCACATCCAAAATCGGCGTTAAAGCGGTGCTCTCCCTTTCGAGTAAATATGATCAGCTCCAGATAGTTTGAAATGGATTTACCCAGATCCGACTCTTTCAACCGGTGATTCTCCACAGGGAGGTTTAACTGTAAGGGTTTATCCAGGTAAAATTCCATATAAACTCATTTATTGCTGATTGTACTCACTGGCCCATGTCGTGCTTTCATCTTCCCCTTTGTAGCCATCCAATTTGACCATAAAACTTTTGGCTGGAAAGAATGGAGTAATATGGATATCAAGATGAATTTTATCTTTTTGCTGATCATCGCGTTCAAATCGCATGATTTTAAAGCGCTCAATCAGTCTATCTGGCCCTTGAATACTGTCCAAAAACTTTACAATCTGCGCACGCAAATCTTTTTCCGTCTTGGTCGTCCAGTTTTCAAACGCTCTGCGGTTCAGAAAATCAAAGAGGACTTTGGTCACATAATCAAATACACGCACCACAGAGTAAGTCTGCAAGCCAATATTATCACCATTAAATAACGTTTTGGCGGAGAATGCCATCACCTTTCCATATTCATTCACCATTGGAACCAATCCAATACGCTCGAGATGCGAAATTTCACTTTTCTTAAGGTCAAACTTTACCCCATCAACCTCATTGATTGTACCGTGTTTCTTTCCTGCTGTTACCTGCGACATCAATGTATAATACATTTTTCCCGCCAGGGCGGCAGAGCCCGGTACAGTAAGATCTTCCTCCTCGCCTACAGTGGTATTTTTCTCCCGTCCAATCAACCAGTTGGTCGTCATGATGACGTTGGATTTATACGCTTCCGCGCTGGTGTAATTACCAGATGTGAAGAGGTCAATCACGTCATCCGGCTGTTCGAGATCTGCAAAATCGGTAACGAGCATCGCTTTATTCGCATTGGCAATTTTCGCCCAGCGATCCAATACCTTGTTAGATCCTAGATAGCCTGGCAACACCAATAGCGAATAGTTGTCGCGAAGGTCGAGCCTATCATAATTCTGTTTGAACTCTTCAGACACATATTCGATAAAACGCGGGTTGTCCAGGTCTGTCAGCTGGTCCATACTGGCATTCATGAGGACCACATTGTCCACTTTATCAGCTTCTGTGTTCTTATAGAACAGGTGGACAGAGCGATAAGCCTGCTCCAGCTCACGGGTTGCTTCCAAAGCCGTTCCCAAATTGCGGTTCAATGTCTCTTCGGCTACCTTCAGCTTTTCAGCGCTTTTATCTACCATAGAAGCAACTGAATCCGAATTTTCCAACAGATCTACCCAAAGTTCCATCTTCTTTTTAAGTTGTTCACGTTCCTTCTTTTTTTGGTCATCGCTCAAAAAAATCTGCTTGCGTGCTTTACGTTCCGGATTTAAATTTTGGATACCATCCACCGACGCTTCCAATAGATCAAAGCCCCCCACACGCACCAGCTTATCCAAACTTTCTTGCAAGCTTTCGGTAGCTGAACGATCCTTTACCTCTTTATATCCGGCAGCGCTACCCGCTTGTGCCGCTTTTTCTTCTTGTGTATTTGCCATAGGTCCTATTTATTAGCTTCTAATTCAGCGATAAAATTTTTCAGCACATTGATGAATGCAGCCTTTGTTTCGGCATTTTCAATGGCAGATTTCAAAGTCTTATTCGATTTCAGCTGTTTAATCACACTTGCAGAAAGATCTTTTTGAACACTTAGATTAGACAAAAAATCACTTTGCATCGTTAGATTCTTGGCTGAAAAATCCCCCAGATTTTGAAATTTCAGCTCTTCATGAACGCTGCTACCGTCTTCATCCTCAAAGGATACGCCCACACTCGGCTTGAAATGCGCAAATACATCCTCCACTTTCTTTAGTCCTTCTACTTTCTCTGGACGCAAAGGCTCATTATCGGTCAATTTCTGAATAAACATCGTTTTATTGAACGAGATGTCCACAATGGATTCCGAAGTCTCAACTTTCCTTTCGTTTCCACCAATTTCGTACTCAAACATATATCTAAAAATTAAGTTTATACTCTAATTAATTTGTCCTATTCTAACTACAATATACTAAAATATTAACAGAATACCGCCAGCCAACGCGTTAGCACACTGTATTAAAACAACATACAGCTATTTCTGTTTTATTTGCCATGTGAGAATTTCCTGACTTGCATCCCAGCCGACCGTCAATATATCCCCTTTATTCAACTCGCCTGCAATAAGCATTTTTGAAATCGGACGCCGCAGTTCATTGCGAATACCTGCGGCAAGCTGCCTTGCACCGTATTTGGGCGTAAAGCCCTTCATCGCAATAGCTTGTTTGGTTTCGGCAGTTACGAGCAGATCAACCCCCTGCTTGTCGAGCAGCTGAATGAGCTGTTGGAGTTGAATATCAAAGATTTTAACGACATTATCTTTAGATATTGGCGCAAAAGGCACAATTTCAGCAATACGCGCCAAAAACTCAGGCCTGAAATGGGCGGTCATGATTTCCATCAACTGATTATGCGTTGGGAAGCCCTTACCCGCATCGATTTGTCCAGCAATCCACTCACTCCCAATGTTAGAGGTAAATAAAATCAGGGAATTGCTAAAATCACCAACTTTTCCTAAGCGGTCGTGCATCATGCCTTCGTCCAGGATCTGTAAGAATGTATCAAATACCGAAGGATGTGCTTTTTCGATTTCGTCAAAAAGCAAAACCGAATAAGGTTGCTGTCTGATTTTGTTGACCAGCAACCCACCTTCCTCATACCCTACATAACCCGGCGGAGCTCCATAGAGCAATGCCGCACTATGTTCCTCTTTAAATTCTGACATATCAAAACGGATCATTGCTTTCTCATCATTGAAAAGAAACTCGGCTATAGATTTTGCAAGTTCTGTTTTCCCGGTACCTGTAGGTCCCAAAAGGAAGAAAGAGCCAATGGGCTGGCCTTTTTTATTCAAACCACTTCTCGACTCCAGTATGGCCTCCGACACTGCTTTGATAGCCTGATCTTGCCCTACGACACGCTTCTGTAGGTAACTTTCAATCTGCAGCAGCTTTTCTTTTTCTCCGGCCTGTAGTTTTCCCATCGGAATTCCAGTTTTATGCGCCATCACCGCAACAATATCCTGCTTGGTGAGCGTATCGGACAACTGTTGCGCATGCATTTTCAATTGTGGTATAATGTGTACAAGAAAGTCAGCATAGTGTTGAGCAGACTCCAAGTCTTCATAACGTTCCTCTTCATTTAACATCCCCAAGAGAATGGGGCTCAACCTATTAAACAGCGCATCTGTAAGCCACTTATATGCATCAAACTGCTCCCGCTCACTTTTCTGTTGCAGTTCAGTTCTGAGATGCTGAAATTCTTCGTCTATCTGCTCAAGGATGCTGAGCGAACCACTTTTCGCAAGCTTTAGTGCCGCCATACTGCGGTCCATAAGATCAAATGCCGAATCAGGCAGATGACGGTCCTTTAAGTATCTTTTTGCTAGCGAGACTGTTACGGGAAGTGCGGCGCTATCTACCTTCAATTCATGGTGCTGTTCGTACCTATCCAACACCTTTTCAATCATTTTAATGGCTTTCTCTTCCGTTGGCTCGGCAATTTGCAGCAATTCAAAACGTCTACTGAAGGCCTGTTCGGGTTCAATAATCTTTCGATACTCTTCTAGCGTGGTGGCTCCGATTACGGTAATCTCACCACGGGCCAATTCAGGTTTCAGCAAATTTCCCGCCCCAGAACCGATGGGTCCCTTGCTATCTAAAAGCGTATGTATTTCATCAATAAATAAGATCGCCTTATCGAATCGCTTAATTTCTGCGATAATTCTCTTCAGTCGGTCTTCTATTTCACCCTTGTAACTTGCCCCTGCGATGAGGGCACCAAGATCAAGTTCAAAAAGTTGTGCTGCCTTGAGCTGTTCCGGCACATGGCCATTTACGATATCGATGGCAAAGCCGTCCACAAGCGCTGTTTTACCCACGCCTGCTTCCCCAGCAATAATTACGTTGGGTTTGTTGCGTCGGCAGAGGATTTCGAGCATCATGCGTATCTCGCGATCGCGACCCACAATCGGATCCGATTTCCCTTCGCGCACCAGCTGCAGACGATCGATACAATACTGATGCAACGCATTATGCAAGCCGCTTGGCTCGCCGCTCTGCGTGCTACTGCTTCCAGCAGCACCCGATACCGCCTGTGTTAGCTGATTTTGATCAATATATAGATCATATATCTCCTTTTCTTTGATCGGAAAAGATTTCAACTGATTGACATCAAACGCAATACCCGCTTTGGAGATGGCGGCCAATGCACATATAGGTGTGATAAGATCTAGTCCCAGTTTAATGCGCACCAGGTCGGCTTCGTCCAATAACCGCACCACTGCTTCATTCCCTCTGATTTCCTCGGCAGGTGGCACGTTGCTGGATCGCTCCAGTTCGTCCATACGCACTTCGGCCCATTCGGAGATGTACTGGTCGTCTTTGTCAATCGATTGTACAAATTGTCTTAAGCCGACATCTTTGTGCATTAAAGCTTTTAACAGATGCGCTGGGCCGAACTTGTTTTGATGGTATTCTTCCGCCAAGGCCTGTGCAATATGAATTGCTAATTTTACAGATTCACTAAAATTACTAATCGTCATTAATTTGCCGTTTGAATGGTGTTCATATTAAAAAAGCTGCCACGTACCCGGTAATATTGCTCGCCGTTGGAGAAAAATTTACCTTGATTTTGAGCATAAGTACGCGTCATGGACATCACCTTCTGTAAATAGACGATATACTCTTCGAATGACGGTAGCGACATCTCCTTCTTGTTCTTTAATGCTTCCACTTTCATGTCGGTAAATGTATTGTGGAGCAACGGAATTCCCAACATCACGGAGAAGTACTTTCCTAATGTCCATTTGTCTACATCACGGGCAGAATACATTGGCCATTTTTTCTTATATTCGTCGATATAGTTATCATATAGTTTTTTTCGGAAAGAATTGTCATCCTTCACTAAGTTATCTCCACTCATAACCGACAGCATACTGCTGAATTCGTTGAACTCGCCTGCGTTCAGGATCAAATCAAAATCGAGCCCTTTGGTAAGCTGATATTGTAAATCCGGACTGAATTTCAGGGTAGACGCAAATTTGAATGCATTGTGCGGCATCCCTTCACCCACATCCCTATTGAATTTTCCTCCTAATAATTTGGCCACGGTCGGATTAACATTAGCATTTTCAATACCTGTCAGTCTAAAAGCACTATCTAAGCTATGGATATGCGAGCGTATATCCTGCCGGGTTTCGTCCATAAAACGATAGAATGCTACATTGAAACTTTTATTATTTAATGCCGAACCTCTTGTAGGGAACACCACGCCACCCTGAATAAGGCTATTTTTCGGAAAATCAAGGTAGTAGGAAATCGAATCTGTCAAGTTAAAATCATAAGACTGATTACCGAAAGCTTCTCCACGTACCAATTGAAATTTTCGCCTTTCAGCCGCATAATAGGCTTCACTGGAGACCAGCTTTCGAGATTGAACAATAAAATCGTTAAACGTTGTTGGTGTGCTATTGTAAGCTTGTAAGATCACCATTCGACCCTCTACATCGGCTACACGGCGTGCTATTGAAGACAGTTGACTGTTGTTTGCACCACCCAAATTACCTGTAGCACCAACAATCACGAAAAGATTTGTTTGTTGCGCCACATCCTTAACCAAGTTAGTGGCCTGTGCGATCCCCTCAAAAAGGGGCTGCTCCGCATTTCCACGATCACATTCACTGGTTATTTTGGATTGGTCACGTAAAAATCCTACCAGCTTGCGAAAATCATCGGTCAGCTCCAACGAGGCGCTTCGTCCACCACATGACGATGGGTTGCGGAACACCACACTTCCGTATTTTACATTTTGCTTATTAAAGACCTGTTCGACACTATTTTCAAACCCCTGAATGGTATTGGTAAGACTGGCAAAATGGTTACGCATCGCGTTTCCACCATCGATTACAAAAATAATATTGACTTTCGACCTGTTTTTGATCAGGTTGATCAATCCAGGATAAGTCAGTTCAGCCCCATTAATGGTGAGCACCTTATTATTCGATTTATTAAACACATCAACCGCATAATGCGTAGCGATGCCCGAATCATCAACGGTACGCACAGGCAAACCGAGCATGGTGATATTCGCTGTATCTATCAATGGGTCCACCATAAAAGGTTCGAATCCATCGATACGATTTTTATTGATCTTTGCCACCACGGTATCGGCCTGCGGTGATTCAAATGTATAGGGCGCAAAATACAGGCGATGACCCCAATTTTGTACGACCGATGCTGACACCCAGCCTTTGATATATTTTGATGCCTCACGCGGAACAAACTGATCCGTCGATCCAATCAGAAACTGCTTGCCGTCATCCGACTTCTTGAAGATATACACGTAATTATGCAGGGCCACCTTAGATTTCCCATTTTTAAGATCAGGTCCGTCAAAAACAAAAATAGAATCTTTTTTATCGAAATAATACTGTCCATTCAGTAAAGGCTCTACATCATTGATAATGGTTAGCGCTTTATTGGGGAATCGGGTTGCTACATCGACAAAAGAACGCTGCCAAAGCAACAACTTATCCTTTGCTATCCAACCCACACTTTCCACACGTTTTTTATCTTTCAGCTTAAGGCCGCGTACCATATTATCGCTAAACCGCAGGAGTTTAAGATAGCCGTCCTTTTCTTCCGACACATAAAAAGGCTGCATAAACGAAAGTTTTTCCATCATGAGCGTACCACCCGGCGAAGTGCTGGTATGATTATCATTTCTATCCGAAAAAACAATCCAAGGGAGGTTAGACTTATCGAAAGATTCTTTGGTCGATGTCGAAGCATTAGGTTCGAGGTATGGAATAGGCAGTCCCACCACAGATCCGCCAAATGAGGTCGCAGACTGTGCGAGGAGGTCATTTGCGCTAAGGGCACTCCACAGCAGGCCCAGGCATAAGGTACAAAACCGAAAAGAGTTAACTAAGTTCATACAGCGCTTGGCTTTATTTTGATTGTTTAACTTTAATTAAAGTAGGACATTCTTTTGTGGCGTTTGGCGTCGAAGCGCTTTCCACTGTGACTTCATTGATGGTAACCCCTTTTGAAAAAGTAAGTCCCATGAGATACGCGTAAATATCCATCTGTTTTTTCTTACCATCCATTTCGACGTTCACTTTCACTTTTTCGTCCCCACAGAGGTATTTCGATAAGATGTAACTATATTTTGAGTTAAAATCGGCTCCATTAGCGATATCCTGAATTTTTTCTTTCAGATCGTTTAAGGCATCCTGCGCTCCTTTGCCCGGCGTGACCAGCTGATTAATGTCTGCTGCCGGGTCAACAATACGGATGTTGTGTGTAGCAAATTTTGAACTTTTATCCGAGCGCAGCCGCACCTGATAAACACCGGGCTTCGTATAGGTATATAAAGCCGATTTACCGATTGCATCCACCTTTCCGGTTTCACCAAACCACCATTCGAATATTTCACCAGGGCCATTTGCTTCCAAACGGATCTCTTCGAGCACGATACCGTTTGTAGAACCGCTGATAAACAATGTGGTATCCTGTGCTATCGAATGGACCACACTGTCTTTCACAGAAACGAAGAACTGTTCACGCAGATTCTCATTCACGGTGAGTCTGACCACATAAGACCCAACCTTATTAAAGCGGTAAGTACCTTGCTGTTTTGTCGACTTATCGCCGTTTCCAAATTCCCAAAGCCATTTTTTAGCGCCATTGGTGTTGTCGGCATAAATCAGATCTTCATTTAGGTAGATTTCAGTTTTATTAATTTTGGCGCTAATCTTCTCTTCCGATCGCGTATAGACCTTGAAAAAATAAATCAACCCTGCTAAAAGAGCGACGACCAAAAAGATAATGATAAACAAGTAAATACGAGGGTTGCTTTTTGAGACATTCCGTTCGTCGCCCTCTTCGATAAAATTCCTATCCATTTAGTTACAATTGATTAATTAAAAAATGATTTTCAAAATTTGCAATTAGCGTGAATTCATCATATTGATCGTTTGCTGCAATTGTTTCCGGTTCACAATGCAGTCGTCGAGGTTTTTGGAAATGCGCTCAATATCATTGAGATTACCTTTCAACTCCCGCCTGTCGACGTAATAATTCTCGTAAAACAATGCACCTTGCGCAAAAATACTATATCGACTATCGAAACTATTTTGTGCGTATAAAGCATTAATGTCCGAGAAGGTCTTTTTAATATCATTTTCAATAAAAACGGCCTGTACGGTCGGATCAAATCTTTTGATCTGCGCCGAAGCGCTATCAACATATTTCAAAGCCAAATTAGCCGATTCCTCAAACTTTTGATCGTCACGTATACGCAGGGCAAGATCTTCTTTAGAGATGGCAAATCGCGGACCGTCGCTGTAAAATAAAACGTACCCCAATAATGTCATTGCCAATACAAATGCGGCCAGCAGCAGCAAAAAATGTTCACGTCGTTCGACTAAGCTTAGTTTAATCATACCTTATCTCCCTACTATAGAACCTTGGTTTACAACTTTGTTAATTTGATTATTCATGGTAATACAACTCTGAAGCTGCATTCGTTTGCTTTCAATTACGTTTTTAGTGGAAAATAAAGAATCCTGTAGGCGCGATACCAATAGGATATCCTTATTCAATCTGCGATAAAGCTTTAAGCTTGCCCTACTGCTATCCACTTTCAGCCCATCGATGACCCTTCCGATATGTCCCGACCCTTTTGCAATTTCATTCTGGAGCACCCGCTTTCGTGCTACCGCAGACATATCGACATCGCCTTGCCCAATATCTTTGAAATATTGATTGATCTGCGCAAATTGTCTATTGATATCCGTGCGGGCGTTCATTAAATTTTCCACTTCTTCATATTGCTCTTTTAAGATCACGTATTCTTTTTCAGAAGCTTTTAAATAGAGGAATAAGCTGGATAATGCTATCAGTAGTAGAAAGGTGAATGAAATGATAAATTTGCGGTATGCCGCATTTATCTCTTTTTGGTTTATAGGCTTCATAGATCACAATTTATTCTAAAATCACATTACTTCACAATTTGGATAATTAATAAAACTATACGAGGATAAGGTAACCTTAATGACAAGACTATTCTTTCCACAGGGATATTCAAACTAGCACGATAGTTAAATTACCCCTGATCATAAAAAGCAAAAAACAGGCCACAAATCCTTAAACTATTGGGTTTAATCGGCTTATCGTGATAGTGCTAGGGTTTACTTTCCGTTTCATCAAGCGTGACGCTGTACGCATTCTATATGAGATAATGGAAAAAATACGCAATAAAACACTCATTTTCAACAATCTATTTATAATAAGATTTTACATTTGCTATCAGTTATCTTTATAACTCTCTGACCGGCAATTCCTCTTAATTCAATATTAAGTCTATATTAATTAGATAACGTATTAACTGCCTTAATAGTTTTCATTGCCTCTTTAGTAAAGTGTTTTAAAAGGGTTACGGCTAAATATTTTTCTTTACCAAATTTCAAATGAGTCTTTTCCTTTAGGGATGTATAAATACAGGCTTAAAAAACGCGCAAAGGTACCACCTGTATCTCCTTTATACTTACCCCAAATTGCAGAACCACCCCGGAGGCGTAAGTCCAAAGAACTATGCTCCAGGCAAACGAGCTTCCCATCTCCATAAAGTTTTAAGGTAAAATCCTTTATAGGCTCGACTTTAAAAGTAGGATTGTCAAAATAAAACATATCTTCATTCCCACCTTCACGGACATCATTTTCATCCTGATATAAGCTTACAATCTGCCTCACATCACTATTAAAAACTAGTGCACTATATACATCTTTATTTTTATTTGCTATCAAATCCCTAAAATAGTTATAAGCTTCAAGTGTTTTCTCTTCAAGCACATCTTTCGGTAATTTGCTTAAATCCGTTGCGTTAGCTAGCGCAGGGACTTCATACGGTACTGAAGCGTCGAAAGTAACTGTATACTCATAGTACGGTAAACCTGCTCCTATAAAGGTCTTACCATCTTCTTTTTTTAAATTAGCATGTTCTAGTAACTGAACTTGATGATCGAAACCAGCAACTGTATCCATATTATCTCTCGAGAAAAGTGTCAAATTAAATCGGGTAAACGGTGTCAATTCTTGAAACCCTTCGCCATGTTCACGTTCCGTCTGCGGGTAAAGACGATAAGTTATTTTCTGTTTTCCGGATTTAGCTATATAATTATTCAAAGTTATGGGCGACATAATACCACCATCCTGAAAATATTGAAATGCGGGGATATCATTCACAAGGATCTCGAAAAAACACTGCTCGTGATCGATGTAAATATAATACAACGGTTCCTTTGCATAACGTTTTACGAACTTCAATTGAGACTCTACTGCATTTGCTGCATTAACTGTTTTTCCAACGGTGCTAGTAATAGGAGGATTATTCATTCTGTTAATATTATTTTGACATGATACAATTGAAACCGCTAATAATAAAAAGATGATATTTCTCATAAATCATAATAATTGAATTTTCGGCATTTTAAATGTGTGCTCACCAAATAGATTAAATTCCGTATCGATTAAACTAATTTTCTTAGCTTCATCATCCCAAGTTCTATTTTGAGTTCTATCTTTCTTAAAATCTAACTGTACTTTTCCTTTAATGCCCGAAAAGTAAATCGTGTCTTGATAATAAAGCCCTTCACGATCCCCAGCACTCCAGGTGCGTGTATGGTTAAAATGAGATTCCATGCTTGCAGAAAGAAAAGCATCAATACGCGTAGCGAAATTCCCAAAATAACGCTGGGCAGAAAAAGGATCTATAGGTACGCAGCCTACTAAGTGAACTCTACCTTTTGCTTCTAATCTCGCGCTCATTTTAATGGAAGATTCGCCGATAGACTTACCGGCACTGTTATTAAAACCAGAAACGAGCTGATTTTTCACCTCGACCTTGCCATCATATTGCTCGTAGCTAGCAGGTGCGGACACTTTTAGCTGGTATTCCTGTTTAATTTCTCCTGAAAAGAAAATACTGATTTTAGCGTCTACACCTGCCTCATCTAATAATGTCTGAAATCCTTCACCTATACCATCCGTTAGTTTACCAGCTAATTTATTTCGAGCAGTTTTTTTCAAATTATCTTTTAACAAATCATCGCGATTTATTTTTTCTTTTTCTAAAGAATCGGCTAGATCTTTATCATTTTGTATAAAGGAGTTTGCCAATAAATCTTTTAATTCCAATTTCTTAGCAAACTTTATTCCGATCACAGGGTCTGCTTTGATATTAAACTGTGTGACAAAATGAACAATTTTGTTCACTTTTTCGAGGTATGAGCCATAGGTAAATGCAACTTTCGGAAATATAAAATCAAATCCGAGGTCGGTGACTTTCTTTCCAGCATCTTGCACCTTCTTAATTCCCTTAGCCAATTTTTTAAGCTTTGGAAGTTTTGTCGCTGCAGATTCCCCCATTGTCAATACCGCTATAATGATTTCGACAATCATAACCAAAATGGTGAGTGTCAATATCCCTTTTTCAACCAGATCCTGATTACCTTGTGCATAGCTTTCTTCTTTTCCAAATTTACCTCCGCTAAAATTCCATTTTTTTCCATAGCCTAAACCGTACATCTCAGCCTCGGACTTAAAGTACTCGATCACCAATTTCAAAAGTTCACCATGCAGAGGTCCCATCATTGGAAAATACGCCAGCACCTTAAGATAGAGATCGATATACGGCTGTGCCTTTTCCATCAACCCCGCTATACCACGAACAATCGGCGTATCCACTGCGGTCCCGCGGCAGTTCAAAGGATATTTCCCGGTATAATCATACACTGCGTGTATAATCCATACCGCGTCCGTAAATGCATTTACGACAACAGTAGTCTGCGATTTGTCTGGGAAATAAGCACAGGAATTGATGCGTAATTCATACCGATTTGGAGTCAATGCGATCTGAGTCGGAAACATACCTGCTTCAAACGAAAACACTTTTATATTCAGCTTTTCACCGGAGATACTGATATCCTTAACCGCTTCGCGGCTTTGATTAACGTTGACTAATTCAAGGTATTTGGCTTTATTCTTATCATGCTTTTTATCGCCTTTAAATAAGCATCCCGCCGTATCGAAGCCTTTTATATAAATAGACAGATCGGTCTGCTGTTCGATATTAGGGAGAATGGTATTATAAAAAATACGTTTGAGATTTTTCAGATCAAAGGAAATCGCCGTCTTACGATTAATTTGATGGATCGGGCGGTCTTCATTCGTCAAATACTGAAACTGTTTGGCTTTTGATTCACCATATGAACCTACTGTCAGACGATTGCTTACTCCATTGGTATACAGGTAGCTCAAGATTCGGTTAGCACGCTTATCGGTTAAGTTTTGATTATATTCATGGGTATTACGTATATCAGCAAAGGATTCAACCTTGGCGGATATCTGGGGATTATTTTTTAAGAATTTTACAATATTATTCAATATAGCCTTTGATTCCTGCGGCACTTCATACTGATCCGTTCCGTAAAAAAGGTCAAATGAAAAGCGATAATTCTTTTCCGCTACAGCGAAGGTCTTAGGGTCTTTCTCGTTAAATAAAATCGTTACCTTTTCGCGATCATGAACACTGATTGTCTGAAATTTACAGTGGTCATTCTTCTGCGGCTTGGCTTCATTCTCATTTACTGTGACGACTTTATTGGTCGTTGGCATCACGGGTTCTAGCCAAACGCCGACCTGGTTGAGAATATACAGATGTACTGCATGGCGTATATCTTCTTTAGGTGTGGTATCTTTGATATATCCCTTCTGCCCTTTAACCCTGATCATAATGTAAAAGCGCTCTTTGGGTTTCTTAAATCCCATTTTTGTTTTCCATCGCATGGTTTCCGAAGCAGCAATCTCCAGATTTAATTCGCCATTTTTTACAGTTCGTGTGTACGTACCTACGAGCTGATCATCGGTCGCTGAAAACAGGTTTGCCTCACAATTATAAATCTCCACGATACATTCATAATCATTGACACCTTCCAAAACAAGATTGAGCAGTAGTGGACGGTTGAATTGTGTGGGGTTGCCATTATGAATCTGTAGGTTGTTGTTCGGTGTATTTTCTTTCCAATAGGATTTCACCACGCGATAAGGCGCGTAAGCGCGAACAAATACCCCAGTAATTTCCTTATCTTTAAAGCCGGTTAAACTGGCTTCCAAATAAAACCGCGTACCCCCTGCCAAGCTCTTTGGAATTGATAAACTATAGTCGTTGAATTTTTTCTTTTGCTTAAAGTAATCCACACCTCTATTTTCCGATTGCCTGATCCAGAATACTTCACCTTTTTTTTCGGCTTCGGATGTTCCCGGAAACCATTCCGCTACCTGAAACTTGACAGCTGTAGCGGCAGGTATCACAATGACCGAACTGTTCTTGCTTATTAGCGGAGTTCCGGGGAGTACATCAATTCTTTTTACACCTTTCTTTGCCATAAATACGAATTAAGCATCAATAACCTCTTCTTGACTTGTTGTAGAAAGCTCATCAGGTATATCCATTGGATTTAACTGACTCTGTACATTTTCGTCTGCATTTTTTTTGTTCTCATCAGACGGTTCGGCCTTCTGTCCATGTTGCACAATGGATATACAATCTTTTCCACCTATAGGGCAAGTCCCTTTGGAATCTTCCAAAAGTATCTTTCCTCCATTTTTTAAAATAATATCTTGGTAATAATTGGACCATTCGGATACCACTGCATTGCAAGGTTTGTTATTAAGCTTGGAACAAGATCCAAACATATTCTTTTCAAACGTGGCACCTAGATCTACCGTACTCGCGATACTCTTTTTTGTGGCATTTTTATCGTTTACAAATTCCTTGGAATTCTTCAATACTTTTAATTTATCAGGGCTGGTACCGAATTTACACATACATTCGGCACCTTGTACGACTACATGTTTTTCTGCCATAGTTAATCAAATAATTTCTTTAAAAAACTCGCTTGTCTTTCCTTTTCAGGTTCCGCCGCCTGAGATTGATTTGCTATAGTCCAATTATTTTTTGAAAAAAGAGCTGGATTGTCCAATTCAAAATATTTTATTTCTACAGTCATATCTTTATCGCGCTCTCTAAACTGCCACTGCCCTTTGTAAGCCACTATATGATTATGAAAAGGGTTTAATCTGATGAGCGCTTCATAATTACCTTTGTATTTCTGAATTGTTAAACCTTCGTCTTCTTTTAGCTCGCCTTGGTGGATTAACTCAATTGCTCCTTGATCGGTTGTGTGTTCGACAATAGTCTGTTGGGTAAAAAATCCCGGATTTGCGAAGCTTGCAGGCAATGGAAATTTAAAATAATCCCACCGTGTTTTGTCTTCGCCATAGTTTTTAAAAATCGGAAGAAAATAGCTTTGCATAAACCAGTCCCGATAGAGCACAGCAAAAGTAAAACGGTCGAGATCGAATAAGACAGCTTCAGTTTTGACAATATACTTGTCAAAAAATTCACCTTCAAAATAACTCGATAGATTCTTTTTCGTCGCTGTCCAGCGTTTAACTATCGCTGGGTGATTTTCTATAGCTATCGCTTCCCCAAGAGCGTTCACCCTTAGCTGAAGTGGGTAAATCACCTTTCCGGTTTCGTGTGCCAATTTGTCCATCACCAAATCGGGTTCCTTTTCATTGATCCATATATCCTCAGAACGGTTGATCTCAACGACACGATCGCCCGTAGAATGGTCTTCCAAACGCGTAATTACCGTTTCAAATTTAATTTCGTTTTTTTCATCTCCCTCCGAGAAATCTATTTGCACGCCATATTTTCGCCAACTATTGATCGGCCATTGTAGGTTCAGTTGCTGGAATTTGATTTGCTTCAATATTGGAATACTGTTCTGCTCATTATTAGCTTCCAGCAAAGGCGATTGGTAACCAACGCCCTGGGAATCATCATCAACCAACAAACTGAATCTCTTTGTCATATTTCGCCCTCCTTGTTTCCACGACCATGCACCCTTTTATTACTCGCCAATATCAAATTTCCTTCACGCGCTTCCGCATTGAGCTTATCAGCAAGCTTCTGTACCTTCCCAGTAACCTGTAAGCTATATTTTGCTTGCACATTTATTTTAATATTCGTTGCTTGTTTTAAAATTGCCATATTACCTCCTGTCCCGGATTTCAAAAAATGATATAACGTTTCTATTTTAACTCCACCCGTTGCCAGTTGTTATTTGGATCCATTCCGATACCCTCTCTACGCGCCGATCGATGAAAATAACCATAACGCAGAGCTTTTAGTTCATTCAAATTAGCACTTGTTAACTGTTTGCCACCGTACGGATAAGCTGCGCCGTTAAAGACATAAGCACTCAATTTGGACTTTGTGCTCTGCAGTACCGCATGTCCGCTGATCGAATATTTAGCCTCCATTTTGCCGCGGTCCAACGCTGCATTGTTGTCTTTACCAAACTGTCCCATAAAATGTAGCGGTATAAAGCTATATTCTTTGTGAACCATACGTTTCTCACCCCGCAATGCCCAGTACCAGCCATCGGTAATAGTCAATTCACCGGGCTTATACCAACCGTCGGCAATCAATCTATCGCGCAGTCGCTCCAATGTACCTCTTAACATGGCCGTCTCAATTTCCTGTTTGATTTCTGGCCCACTGAGGTAGCTTCCACCGATATCGGAGTGCACTCCTGGCAGATCCTTTTCAATTCCTTTCGGCGTACGCGTAAGCGAGAAGTTCTCCCGCATCTCATCGCGGGCCGTAAAATGCACCACATGTTGTGCCTTTCCGAGCGTATTCAGATTGAGTTCTGCGATATCGTTAGAAAAGCGCGGTATGGGAAGTTCAGAATAGGAAGCAACCGTATCAAAAATGCCAAGGAAATTAACAATCACATGAGCAGGGTTTAAATTAATCCCTTTAAGCTTCAAGGCATAGCCAAGGTGCCCTCCTGCAGGCATTTCCTCGCGGGCAGGCATATTATCACCGTCGTAATAAGCCGTTATTCCCTCGGCCTCTACCTTTCGGCCCTTATAGGCTGCCTTGCCGATCTCGTAGACAAAATTGCGGGCTGCCGCCGCACCGCGGCTAAAGCCGTACACATTAAAAATAATCTGCCGAAGCACTTTACCCGCATTTTCTTCGAACACTCTTTTGATGATATCAGCGGACTGTTCACAACCTTTACGCACCTTAAAACGGATACCCGTAAAACCCGAACCAAACGCATAGCCCATAGTCGAATCCTTTTGGCGGTCGGTGGTTCCTATTCCCTCAATATAGAGGCGGTTGGTATTGGTACAATTCTCCCAAAGCCGCGCTACATTAGACCAGTCATTCTGGTAGCTGGATTCATCGTCTGACTTTCCAAATTTGGCGAAGGAACTATGCCCCGTCCGGCGCGCATCCGTATTGTTTTTGTTATTTTTTGTGCCGTCAAAAAATATATCAATCGTCACGCTGTATTGCTTAGGCGTATTCCTTGGCGGTGGATTATATTCCTTAAATTCAACGTTTGCCATACGATCTAATTATCGACCCGGACCAATGCCGGTTCGTAGCCTACAATTTTTATCTTTTTAGAAGATGAGCGCAAATAGGTATTCAATACATTAGCCGAAGGATCTATCTCAAACAGCAAGTCGATCTTTTCCGTTGGCTCAAATTCCTCAAATGCTTTTTTGAGGATCTCATACTTAAATTTTACGTCAGCCACCCCATACTGCTTATCCCCATCTGCCCATTTCACATACACATGCTCCGGAATGGCTTTCGGCAGATTCGTATTCGCACTGTCGGTGTTCAAAGGCATATCCCTTTCTCCATTGAAGCACTGATAAAAAAAATAATCTTTAGGGCCTATTTTAATGCCCTCTATAGCAAATTTCCATGCATATTTTTTATTGTACTCCATATACAGCTGTGGCTTTGGCCAACCCTGGCCTTCCAAAGTAGCATACAGTTCGTCACCATATAATTTTTGAGGTTGATAGGCTGCGTCGCGATATTCCTTCCGAAAGAAGTGTTCGAAATCCTCATGTGCCGTTTCTGGCGTTATGGTGGTGTCATGCGCCTGAAAGGTAGCTAACAGTACCTGCCGCTGTCCATCCGCCCAAAGAGCCAGTCTCCCTTCTGGAGCAAGGCCAACAATCAAAGTTTTAAAATCATCTTTTTTTTGTGTGCGGACATCTATCGCTCCTTCTTCCCAGATGGTGGTAATCTGCTGTTTATCCAGTTTCCACTTTCCAGTATAGAATTTTTCCTCCTGAATAGCATACCAAGTCATCTGCAGTTCGTCGGGAAGCGCTACGGGCTCATCCGGTGATCCCATTCCCTTAGACTGTACGCTCCAGCCTTGCTGTATTATTCCATAGATCGGACCAAAACGGTAGGTATAATCTTCACTAATCAAAGCCCCATCATATATTTCCACCGGGTATTCCTTGGGCGCAACAAGGGCCCCACTCCATATGTATTTTTTTTCGCTCATTTTTGATTCCTGACAACTCGAAAAGATACTCATCAGCATAAACAGGAGTAAAAAGATCTTATCTATGTCGTTCCTTTTAATCATGCGCTAAAAAAGTTTAGATTTCTCGACACTGTTTATTTCAATTGTTTTTCCGCTCTGCAAGGTCATGTTTTCCTTATTGCTAAAGATGGTCATTTCCGATGCCAGCTCGTTCGATGTTTCGGATTGTCGGTTAAAATCTTTGCTGGCAATCTCGGTACGGTTGTCCGAATCTTCACTAATATCTCCAGTAGCGGTGAGCGAATAATTATTGCCTGCGGTAGTCGCGATATCTTTAGACACAGAAACGGTCTGGTTGTTGCCAACAGACGTACTTTGATCTTTACCTACCTGTACATCCATATTTTCGGTGACATTAATCTGCATATTTTTACAGTTTAACGTCATATTTTCCAGTGCTGTAATCGTCACATTGCTGCCCTGGCTATCGATATGAACAATATTTCCTTTGATATCCGTTATTTTTATACCCTGTGTAGACTGACTATCGTCAAATTCAATCAGATGACCCGACCGCGTGGTAATGCTCTTAAGGTGGTTCTGAATCTGCGGCGTACTATCTGCCGTACTTTGGTTGTATAAGCTCCCCATTACCACAGGCCGCGCTACGCTGCCCTCTTCAAAAGCCACAATGACGTGATCACCAATTTCGGGGATCGAAAGGAAACCCCGATTGACACCCCGGTCGCCCGTACCTGCATTCGGCGTGATGATGCGCAACCATTCGGTTTCGTCATTATTAGCACATTGCCACTTGAAACGCACCCTTATCCTTCCCTGACCACTGGGGTCGTTGTTGTCCACGACATCTGCCATCTGCATATCTGGCTGTGGCCGTATATATTCGCGCACCGGTATACGTTCTGTACTCGCTAAAATGCCATTAAACCGATTGGTATAGCGGCCCACATCATCAAAGTGGTGTTCCACTTCGGTAATCAGGAATTTACCGAGGGTATCGGTTACAAAGCTCAGGTCCTGACGCAGGCTTGTCTCAATTTCTATGTGCGCACCAAGACGGATAGCCGGTGAATCACTGTCGCACGACACCTGGAGCAGCTGCCCTACATTGGCCTCTTCCTGATGTTGCACGATACGCTGCAGTTCACCCTGTGTATCCACACGGATGTCCAGGGGTTGACTAAACACTTTACTAAAGGTTTCGGAAGCCCGCTGCATGGCAAAAACCTGATCCGGATGACCATCCGATTTCACGTTGCTGGTACTTTCCAGCAACTGATCATGTTGAGGCAAGTAGCTAAAGCGGCGGTGGTTGACCGGGCGGATCTGGATACCGTAATCGAGCCGGCTCACTTCGCGTCCATAGGTCACCTTTCCAGCGGGTAAGTCCGATGGTTTGCCAAAATGAAGGCGCTCACCATCGTAATAAAACCATTCGAGGTACTCGGCAGATAGGCGGTTGAGAAATTCAAAATCGCTTTCCCGGTATTGGATCAGGTAATCAATCGGTTCAGATCTACTGGGGTTTACATGCATATGTAGATCGTTCTGTACGACATCCTGGGTAGCCAACTTGACAATATCGCCGAGTGATTTTCCATAATAAGACCCCAGGTCTTTGCCACGATCGATCAATATGGTCGGGCTGTAGCCTTTAATTTGCAACACCCCTTGGTAACCATGGTTTTGCGTCAAGGAGACTTCGGTAATGATGCCCGAAAAATTTTGCATGTTTCCCTGCGCGTAGCCAAAAGAAATCGCCAGTGTACGCCCTACATAAGCGCGGCTATCCTGTAAATTAATCAATCCCGGAATACCGAGCTTACCGTGCTCTATTCGGAGTTCAAACTCGTGGTGGGCATTAAAACGCTGACGAATATTGAACGAAAGGAAATGCGACACTTCCTTTCCGTCAATATGCATCTCAATCAATAATTTTGGCTTATCAAAATACATAAATTAGCTGTTCATAGAGTTTACAAAAAAGACGGTCTTTCTTGCGATAGACCGTCTTTCCAAATTTCATGGTCTATTGCAGCTTTTTAAGCTTTAGGCCAATCATTTTCCAGTGATGCATTTTGCATTTCCAGCACCCGCGATGACAATACCAGAGATAGTGTCATGGGTTTATCGTTGGTGACCGAAATTCCTTCATTATATTGGATGATATACGCGTCCTGAAATTTGAGTTCTTTCATGGTCGCATCTTCCTCACTCTTTTTAAACGTGATCTTGCCGTTCACAGTTTTATACTGATTGTTTACCATCGCTTCAATGACCGAGGTATCTTCGGTCGATTCGACCTCAACCGTAATTGTACCGCCATATACAGACGATGACGGACGTCCTTTAGAGTCCACATCACGGTGCAGGGAAAACCTGCACTGGATCACATCGTATTCCTTACTTCCTAATGTTAATCTTGTTTTAAATGACATAATCGTAATTTTTAATGGTTTAAAATTTAAGTTTACTTACCAAAGCGTGCCTTATCAATACACCTACGGATGTTTGTAAGGGTTACGCTTTTGGCCAGTCTTGTTCGCTCGTTGCTTCACCAATGCTGATGGAACGTGCAGAAATCACAAATTTGTAGGTCATTGCGTGTGATCCTACTATGTTGATTCCTTCCTCGTAGCGAATAATGTAACCATCTTCAAATCTGATTTCTTTCATTTTGGCATCTTCGTCCGGTTTTTTGATCAACAATGTACCTGCAATAGGCTTATATTGGTTGTTGACCATAGCTTCGATGACGGAAGTATCTTCTGTAGATTCTACTTCGACATTGATTGTACCACCATAAACTGAAGATGAAGGACGTCCCTTTGAATCGACGTCGCGGGTAAAGGAGTAGTCAGCATTCAGCACGTCATATTCGTTGCCTGAAAACTGAAGTCTTGCTTTGAAAGCCATAACTTTTGGTTTTAAGTTTAAAATAAATGTTGCGGTCTCACCATGACCGTATGTATCTAATTTACATCAAACTAAATACCAATTGAAAGATTTTCGAATTAATAAATTGTTAAATACCGCAAAATAATACCGCCAACAGTGTTTTAAAAGCAAAAAAAACGTATAAATACTGAAATTATTTTTTGTTCACAAAACAGACTAAGTGTAACAAAAGCAATACACAGCGGATAATGTCGTTTCAAAGCCGACACCCAATTAAATCGTTCTCATCTTTGATGAATTGCTCAATGCGGTAATCGATGTCGCTAGTTCTGCTTCCGTTTCTGGTAACTGAATTTTCAACGAATGCTCAACACGTGCCTGAATATTCTCTACGAACGGCCTGAAGCGCGCATTGTAATTTGCAAAAGCAATTTGATAATCGGTATTGCCTTGTAGTTCTTTAGCCAATAAGGTTGCCCCCTGCATTGCCAAACTTGTCCCCATACCTGTAAAGAAGCTAGGCGCATAGGCCGCATCACCTATCAGAGCAACCCGCCCTTTGGTCCAGGAAGGCATTTTGATCTGACACGCTTCATCAAAATAGAGTTCATCGGTTTGGAGCATGGCTTCCATTATTTGCGGAATTTTCCAATTCCTGTTTTCGCCAAAGTATTCATTTAAAATTTCCTTTGGTTGTTGCCGATCTCGGTAATTCCAATCTAACTTTGGCGCACGAAATAAAAGTATTGCATTCGCAGCATGCTTAAACTGGTAGATGACGGCCTGTTTGCCAAGCTCGCGGTAGACAATGCCAGTAGACTTGTGTCTTCCTGTTTGAATTTGATCAACGTTTGCAAATGCAAAATAGACGCCCAGAAACTTCTTAAAGTCCGCTTCCGGTCCGAACACAAGTTTTCTCACGATCGAATGGGTTCCATCTGCGCCAAAGACAAAATCGTAAGACTGCGGCCTTCCTTTTTCAAACGATACATCTACCCTGTCATCGTGTTGCACCAGTGCGGATATACTGTCGCCAAAAACAATGTTCACCTCCTTTTCGGGAATAATTTCATACATGATCTTCACCAGATCTCCGCGATGAATCTCGATATCGCCTAGGTATTCAGACAAGGAGTTGATGGAGAAAGTGGCCAACGTTTGGTCGTTTGCATCCACTACTTCATCCGTATGCACGAATTCATTTTGTTTGATCTGATCAAAAATAGCCATCTCACGCGCAATGTCCAATGCCTCACCACGCACATCAATAGGCGAACCTCCTGTCCGCAGATCTTTCCCCAATTCCACCATAGTTACGGAGTAACCAAATTTATTCAACCAGTAGGCTAATGTTAAACCTGAAAAACTGGCACCTGAAATCAATACTTTTTTTTTCATCTTACACTATATTCAATGAGTTAACTTGATTTATAACACAAATTTAGTTGTAGCTTTACAAGTAAAATATTCGAAAAAAAACTATTAATGTTCGAAAAAAATAACTCATATGGATACTCCTGTCGAAAATGACGCTACTCGGTTTGCCAATAAGCTGGGTGTGATTTTCAAAAATGTCTTACAGCATTTCGATGTGGTCTTTTTTAAAGGCATTACCTTTCTGCCCGATATGGCGATGCATATTGGATCATTCGATGTAAAAAATGATTTTACCCGTATGACAAGCCAGTCTGACATAAGCGACGGCATAGGATTTATATTTTACAATATAGTTGAATACGATATCGAGCGCAAAGATGCGAAGACAAGAGCGCGAAACAAGGCTGAGCCGCCCTATGTGCGTATCTTTCCGTATAACATAGGCCAGACATTACATTTAAAAAAAGGTACACGCCTGTCTTATGTTTCCATCAGTGTGAGCGCGGCTTACCTGAAAACATTTTTACAGGAAGAAGAGTCAACCTTTAAATTTGTGTTTGAAAGTGCAAACAATTTTTGGATCGAAGAACTGATGACCGATGATATCTTGCAGACCATCAATGAGCTGGTAAAAAAACAAGAACCGTCGAGCATGAAAAGCTTTTACTACAAGATGAAAGCGATGGAACTGCTCTTTTACCTGTTCGAAAGCTTAAAAAAGCGTGGCAGGGTGCCTGATCAGAAACTCAGTAAGTTTGATATTGATGCGGTTTATAAAGTTAGGAACAAAATTGTTTCGTCTTTAAGCGATTCAAGCAGCATTGCCGAATTAAAACAGATAGCGGGTATTAACGAACTAAAGCTTCGAAAAATCTTTAAACAGATATTTGGCATGGGCATTTACGATTACTATCAGCTCATGCGCATGAAAGAAGCCGCGCGGCTTATACGCGAAGAAAAGCTGACCGTCACCGAAGCCGGCTATCAGATGGGCTTTGAAAACCTCGGTCATTTCAGTAAAGTATTTGAAAAGCATATAGGCAAAAAACCAAAAAAATATATGCAGAGTTTATAAACAGGCCTTTCATGCATCACCGCCTTAAAACCATAACCTTCCCTACATCCTTTCTGGTACCAGTCATCCTTTTAGCTATCTTCCCAAGATATTCAGTTGGCGATAATTCTGCTCTTTATTTTCCGTTATAATCCCCAGATGGTTGGCTAATCTGCATTTTAATCCCCTTTTTTTGCACTATCAAAAAAAATAACCGCCAAAAGTTGCTATCCTTTTGGCGGCTTCTACATTCCGTGCAGCGTGATCTTTATGCATCGAAAAGTTCAGCGTACAGCCTAATAGTTCGGTTAATTGGCTTAATCTATTTATCCTCCAATTCTTTTAGGTATTCGATCATGGCATCTAGGCTCTGCAGCAGCTTTTCGCCCTCAAACCCCACCTTTCGAAAACGGATATTTCCTTTTTTGTCTAAGATCAATGTTGTCGGAATTGACGTTATATCCAGCTTACCACTAAGCTTTTTATCTTGGTTGTAATAAAATGGAAAGTCAAACTGGGGATTGGCCTGTGCCCATTTGTAGGCATCTTCCCAACTATTACCACTGCCCGAGTTGAGTACCACAAACTTTACCAGCGGATCATCCGCATATTTCTTATACACTTGATGCAAATAAGGAAAAGAAGCAATGCAAGGTTTACACCACGTTGCCCAAAAGTCAATGATGACAATTTTATCCTTCAGCCCCGACTCAAGCAATGGTTTTTTGTCCATATCAACGATACTGAAGTCCGCTGGAAATGGCGCACTGCCGATGATTTTCTGGAACTCCTGATCATATTCCTGTTTCCACTGCTTGTCTAGCCTGCTATAATAGGCTCGTCGTGTTACAGGGTTGTTGACGCCGATTTTCTCGATCGCGCTGTCGAGAAGCTCACGCGTTGTCGCATCGAAAGGTGCATAACGATAGGCCGCCTCCAATATGGGTAAAGCATTTTCTGGCTCATTCCATCGCTGATATTGAACGGCCACTGCCCGAAGCAGCGGCGCCGACTGAAGTGTCGGAATACTTTTGGTAAACCATTTCCGGGCAGTCTCCTGTTGGTTTAACTGCGCGCTGATTAGTCCCTGGTTAGCTATGATTTCTGCTTTTATCGCAGCAAGCTTATCCGCCCTGGCCGGATCATGGGCAACCAGATAACCCGTTTCGGGGAAATAACGTATTAAGCTCACGGGATAAGATCCAACACTGTCGAGCAGATACAAGTTGAGTTTGGCGGCATCTTGGAGCATCAGCTTATGATCCAATAGCAGTTGTACGTACTGATTGTAAGCGCGCCATTTGTAGGGATCTTGTTCCCAACGGGTAATCAGCGGGAAATATTTCTTGGCTTGTACGCTGTCGCCATGCCGTACATAGTAGCTAAAAAGATACTCATACGCGCTGCCATAAGCCGCCTCGTTTTCGGTCGTCTTGCGGGAAAGAAGCTGCCCTATCTGCGCCACTACCTTGGCGGAGTCTTGCTCACGGAACAGCTGATTGAGCCGGTAAGATATCCCGATTTTCTTGTATGGAAACTCATTGATCACAACCTGACGGATCGAATCCACTTTTTGGTTTTGACCCAGTATCAGATAGCCCATCGTCACCTTGTTGAGGTTTCCTTCAACAAGTGGATTGCTTCTAAATTTTTGCTCCACCACTGCCAAGCCTTTTTTTAACAGCTGCGCCTGTTGGTCGGGACTAGCGTTTTTCATCTGTAGCACAATCAGGCGGAGCTGTGCCTCATAATTGTCGGGATATAAGCTCAGCTCCTTCTTGAGGTAATATTCCTGTGTAGCAAGGATATGATCCGACGTCTTATCTTGGACCGGTACGCTATACGATTTACCCAGGTAATTACCGGAAATCAACTGACCATCCTTGTAAATATAGATCTCATATTGACTGCTATCGCTTGCCCGCTGTACAAATTTCTTTTCTTTATCGGCGATGGTAAAACAGGAAAAGTTGGCGTAGGGCGGCAGTTTAAAGCGTACCCACCACTTCCCATTTTCCTTTTGCATCGGCAAACGGTTCGGATATTCATAAAAATTGGAATAGTTGAAGTCCACGAAAAATGGTCCGGCATTCTTAATTGCTGCAGATTGACTGGGGTCAAAGCTTATCGTCACCGTATCTCCAGCTGCTGCTTTCTGCGGAATAATCGTTACCTGTGCCTGCGCGATGATGGTTACCTGCAGTAAAATAAGCCACAAGGCATGTTTATATAGTCTAATCATTCTGTTGGAGGTTAGGATTGGTTACCAGGATAGCACTAGCGATGGGTATTTTGGTATCGCTTTCGCTAAAGTCTGTTTTAATTTTTGAGAGTACAGGCAGCGCCCTGTTTGTTCGCACCAAGTCAAACCAACGGTGCCCCCATTCGCCGAGCAGTTCCAGCTGGCGCTCTTTTTCAAGTGCCAGGGCGATGCCGCCTTTGTCCAGGGTTTGTGGCAATGCAGCAAGGCCTGCACGTTCGCGGATCTGGTTAAGGTCTTGCAGTGCTGCCTGCAATTTGTTTTGATTGAGCCGCGCCTCGGCACGGATCAGGTACTGTTCGGCAAGGCGTAACACCGTATTATACTCCGTAATCGGAGTGCCTGTCCGCACTTTGTACTTGTATGGCATATAAAGGGTCTTATTATTGACCACATAAGGTTTTAACCACATGGTTTTGCGTAAGTCGTTTGCCTCATAGGCCGCCACCGTACTATCGTATACCTGATAGTAGCTTCGTGCAGTAGCTACTGTCGGAACAATGCTAAAGCCCTCCCAGGTGTTGACCCCGGCAGTAGAAAGATTTACCGTCTGCAGTTGCCAAATTGCTTCTTTGCTTGTTTTCAAAAAAACGGTATTGAGATCGCGCGACAGTTCATATCGGTTATCCGCGATAACTTGGTCTGCCATCGCTTCGGCATTCGCCCAGTCTTCCTGATAAAGGTATACCCGGGCCAATAGTGCATCCACCGCTTTTCTATTCGGCCGCGTACGCTCATTGCCCTGGTAGTTATCTGAAATATCGGAAGCAGCTTTCTTTAGGTCGTCCACCATAAAGGCGTAAAGCGCTTCCCGCGAAGCTGGGCCCTTTTGATTGTTGGCTTCCAAGTCTTTGGTATCTGTGATCAAAGGCACTTTAGTGAAGAGGTTGCTCAGGTAAAAGTAATTGAATACCCTTGTAAAACGGGCCTCGGCCGATAGCTGCGCCTTTACTGTACTACTGAGCGCCGAGGCTTCAACACCCTCGATAATCTTATTGCTGTGATTGATATAGCTATAAGGTTGCGACCAAAGTCGGTCGAGATAAGACGTGGCCGGACTTAGTTTATTGTATTTGTACTCGTCGTAGCTTGTAAAAGCTGAGTTGTAATCGTCGGCCAGACTGGACAGTACAATGCTCATCAGTCCACTGGCGAACTGGTTATTGTAGTTGTTGATACTGGTATAGAGTCCGCCCACGGTTGCTGTGGCCGTCTTTTCGTCACTGAAAGCCGACGCTGCTGCCACTTCCGTCTTGGGTGGGTCCACGGCCAGAAATTTATTGCAGGAGACGTTAAGCAGTGGTGTCGCAAAAAGGCTGTAGATGATATATTTGTTCATGGTATAAGTCTTTAGTGTTATGATCATTAAAAAGTGAGCTGAACCGCAAAGGTATAGGTACGCATGGATGGTGTGGCGCTGTTCCGCACCGAACCAAAGGGATTGACATCCGAAACATAAGTGCGGTCAAAACCAGGCATCTCGGGATCCATACCTCTGAAGCTTGTCCAGGTAAAGAGGTTCTGCGCATTGAACTGTATCACAGCGCGGCTCATATTGATCTTCTTTGCCCATTTGGAGATATCGTAACTGAGTGATACATTTTTTAAGCGGATGAACGACGCATCGTCCCATACTGCCGATGAATAGCGGTAGTAATTTCGGTAAGCCAGATTGGCTTCGTTGGCGCTATTGGCTGTGGCGCGTGGTACATCCGTCACATCTCCAGGCTGCTGCCAACGGTTTAACACATATTCATCCAGGTTGCCCAATCCGCCAATGGTTGTTGCCTGTGGCCCATAACCAATGGACGGCCCCTCCTGTTTGACAAACTGAAAGAGGAATCCAAGGCTGATGTCGCCATAACTCAGATTATTGCCCATACCACCATAGTACCTTGGCAGCAGGGATCCCAGCGTCACATAATCGTTGAAATCCGTAATTTTCCCGTCACCATCCACATCCCGGAATTGAGCGACCCCGGTTTGCGGATCCACTCCCGTAAACTCAAATCCACGGACGATACGTGTAGACTCGCCAATGACGTATCGTCGTGCATCGCTGCTACTTGCAAGAGCGGGATATTCCAGCAGGGTATTGTAAGGGAAAGTGATATTGAAATTGGTTTTCCAGCTGAACTTTTCCTTCTGGATATTCACGCTGCTCAGCTCTAACTCAAAGCCCTTATTTTCAATCAGTGCGGGTGTATTACCAAAATAAGAACTATAGCCGGTCTGCGGTGCGAGCACGATATTGATCAGCTGATTATCCGATCTATTGTTGTAATAATTGGCCGTAAGGAATATACGATCTCTGATGAAACCCAAGTCGAGACCCAGTTCTTTCTTTTTAATTTCTTCCCATCCAAAATTGGGATTAAACACCCGGGTTGGATAAAGCCCCGTGATGCCCTGGTAGGCGAAGCCCGTTCCCCAGGTATCCAGGTATTGGTAATCGCCGATCTGGTCATTGCCCGTCACTCCCCAGCTCGCACGAAGCTTCCCGAAGCTCAAGATAGACTGATCTTGGAGAAATTTTTCGCTGCTGAACACCCAGGCTGCACCGATCGACCCAAAATTACCGTACTTATTGTTGGGCCCAAAGCGGGAAGAGCCATCCCTTCGGTAGCTGAAATTCAATAGATATTTGTCGGCATAGGCATAATTGATCCGGCCAAATGCAGACTGGTAACGGTAATCGGCATACTGATTGTTGCGATTCACAAGGATACCTGCAGCGCCGATATTGTTTAGCTGCGAATCACTCGGGTAACTGCTGCCATCGAAATATTTCCCTTCGCTGACCCTTTGCTGCCAGGTTCCCCCCAAAAGTAGTTTAAAATCATGTTTACCAAAGGTTTTGCTGTAGTTTAATTGCGGTTCAATGATATAGGACTGATAATCCGAATTGCCGTAAGAGGCCATTGAACCCGTGCTCGTCAATGGATTAAATCCCGCATTGGGCAGCAGGCGTGTCTGGTCCATGCTTTTGAGGTTGTAGCCCACATTGACTTTTGCGACCAGTTCGGGTAAGATCGCATATTCGGCAGACAGGTTGGCCAGCAGGGATTTTGATTTCGAAACACTCGAGCGCTCCATATAGGCGGCGGGATTCTGTAAACTCTGTTGGAACCAATAATAGCCGCCCTTTTCATCATATAAAGGATAGTTGGGCGCCAGGTTATAAAACTGCGCTATATCGGTCGGTACGGTATTATTACGGTCCAGGTTAAGGTTGAAACTGCTGTTGAGTTTAAAGCGCTGGTCTTTGGACTGTGTCGCGAGATTGAGCAGTGCTCCGCCACGCTGATAATTCTGGTTGCCGGGCAAAGGATCGCCCTGACGATTAAAATTGGTACTAACTAGATATTGGGTATATTCATCTCCGCCGGAAAATGAGAGCTGATACGTTGAGAAAGGAGCACGCGCACCATAGAACTCTTTTTGCCAGTCACTGGATGCGGACTGATCCCAAGTCAATAGATCTGGCGCATTATCTGCCGTCGCTGTCCAATTGTCGTTTTTAAAGCCTTCCCTACGGATGTCCAAATACTGCTGGGTATTGAGCATCTTGAGGTTTCGAATCGCCTTACCTGTACCCACATTGGCATTAAAGTCTATTTTAAGTCCGCTTTTATTTCCCTTTTTCGTTGTGATCAAAATCACGCCGTTACCCCCTCTGGATCCATAAATGGCTGTTGCATCGGCATCCTTCAAGACATCAATCCGTTCAATATCCCTGGGGTTAATCAGGCTAAGTGGGCTTTGATTGCCATTGGCCGAGGCAAACTGATTCATGCTTTCGTCCGAAAATGGAATGCCATCAATAATGTAGAGCGGACTGCTGCCATTGCTGAGCGAATTGACTCCACGCAGTTGTACCTGAAAAGAGCTGCCCGGCAATCCCGAATTGGATGCGATATTGAGTCCTGCAACACGACCTTGCAGCGCCCCCAGGGGATCCAATACCGGCTGGGTCTCGATTTCCTTAGCGGTGACACTGGATACCGAACCGGTATTTTTGCGCACCGAAGATGTACCGTAACCGATCACAACCACTTCATCCAGATTGCCCGGATCCACCTCTAGGCTTATTTCCACATGTGCGTTATTACCCACCCGGACTTCCCTGCTGCGGTAGCCCACATAACTTAAAAGGAGTATATCATCCTGCTGCAGGCCATTTAAACTAAAACGACCGTTAGCATCGGTCATCGTACTAGCTACCTTATTTTTAACGCGTACACTAACCCCTTCAAGCGCTGCACCGGATCCATTGCTGACCCGACCGGAAATGGTCATCTGGACCGCCTTTGCAGCCCCCTTCCCCTGGAGCACGATGGTATTTTTGACAATTTGGTAGCGTATGCCTTTAGCTGAGAACGCCTGCCTGAGGAGTTCAGGAATATTGGCGTTGTTTAAATTGACATCTACTGGTAGATCCGGATTGATCTCATTGGGATCATACACAAAGCGATAATCGCTGCGTTGCTCAATGGATTTGACGAGCTGTTTAAATCGGACATGGTCAATCGACTTGTCTGCCTGCTGGCTCAAGGCATAGCCATTCACATGCATCAGCATCAATAGCAGGGTTTTTACGGACTTTTTCATAAGGTATTTAGATTGAAAATTCGTTTGTTACGTTTTTGGTTAGGGAATAAGCAAGAGTTCGTTTTTTTCGATGGTATAATTTATACCGGCGAAGCGTAAAATCTTCAGCACTTCTTCAAAGGATTCTTTTTTGCTGATTTTTCCACTAAGGACTTTATTTTTATAGGCAGGCGACAGGCTATAGGTGAAATTGTACCAGCGCGCCAGATCCGCTAAAATGTCAGGCAACGGTGTCTGGTCAAATTCAAAGTACCCGTCTTTCCAGTTGGCTATATCGGGCTGGCTGTTTTCCGCCAGCCGCTGGAAGGCTCCATTCAGCACATTCAGCTGGATCCGCTGTCCGGGCAGCAGAATCTCGTCCAGGCCAGCATTGCTGACCCGTATTTTCCCTTCGTCAAGCTGGGTCGTTAAAAGCGCGTTGTCCTTTGGATACAACTTCACGTTGAAAGCTGTCCCCAGGGCTTCGATACGGGTGTTCCCCACCTGCACAATAAAAGGTTTCGCTTTATTTTTGGCCACCTTAAAATAAGCCTCACCTTCCAGAAATACCGAACGTTTATGTTCATTATACCCCGGTTCAATTTTGAGCTTGCTGTCGGCATTTAACCACACCAGCGTACCATCCGGAAGTTCCATTTTAAATTCCTGTCCCCTTTTGGTTTGAAGCGCCACGTTGCTATCCTTATGCCGATCGAGCCACTCGGGGCTAAACGGCTTTTCCTTACTCAGGCTCACCACCTCATTTCCGATCAAAAGATCGGCCTGAAATTGACCAATACTAAAGGGCAATGGCTTCGGAGCTTGCTGCCTCGGGGAAAAGAAGTATATCGCCGCACCGGCCATCAAAAAAAACACCATACTGGCTGCCACTTTCAAATAAGCGCTGCGCTGGCGTTTAGCCCGCCATTCGGGACCAAAAATATGCTGTTGGAAAAATTGGTCTTCGGCAGCCAGATCCAGTTCGGGAATGTCTTTTGCATTATTTTGCCGGCTGAGCTGATTGTACCAACTTTCGACAAGTGCATTTTCTTCAGTGCTGCACATACCCTGTTGGTACCTCTCCAGTAATTGTTTTGTTAATCGTGGTTTCATAGGTACTATCCTGTATACTATTTAGAAGACAGGATAGCGGCAACTTAGTGGTAGAAAAAAATAAAAATTGTGCGTATTTTTTTTCTCAGAACCGTCAAAGCATTGTAAATCTGCTTTTTAACAGTCTGTTCAGAAATATCAAGTTCTGCTGCGATCTCGCGATAACTCCGTTGTTCAAAACGGCTTTTCCTGAAGATCAGTGCCATTTTACGCGGCAGCCTTTCAATCGCTTTGTCGATCTGCTCCGCTAATTCTTTCTCCCGCAACAGTTCGTCGGGCATCACTTCAAATGTTGGGACAGCATGTTGCAGGTAGTTATCATATTTACGTCCCACATCTTGGTTTGCAATGCGGTTGATCACCAGATTACGGGCAGAGCGATAAAGATAAGCGTGATACGAGTGTACGATTTCCAGACGCTCCATGCGATCCCAGAGATTGGTAAAAATTTCCTGTACAATATCACGGGCCTCGTCCTGGTCATCCAACATGCGGAAAACATGCACGTACAGCTTGCCCCAATTTTCTTCATAAAGTTGGGTAAACAATTGTCTGACATGCGTTACGTTCATCCTCGATGGTTTAGCTATTGTTGATTAGTCAAAATTAGGCTTTATTTTTAGGAAAGTCAATTGATGATGGATTTCTTACAAAACCAGTAGAATAATGCAAGGGCAGGATTGCTTTGCGCGGCAAGGTCCCCTACACCACCACGAACTGGATAATCGCCTCATGGAATGAGCCCGCAGCACGTAAGGATACCCTTTGACGTTCTAAATACGTTGTCTACGTATAAGTCCCCTATCGGTAAAATATGCAAACGAATGCAGCAGCACATCCCTTCCCTAAGTAAGTGTCTTTGGACGGGCGCTGTTTTTATGATCATTAATGAATTGAATATTATGCTTACAATGAATTATCGAGGGCCCTATCGCGTACGTGCCGATAAAAATGCCCCCATGCCAGAGATCATCCATCCGCAGGATGCCATCGTGCGGGTCTTGCGTTCCTGTATCTGCGGATCTGACTTGCATCTTTACCATGGTCTTGTACCAGACACCCGGGTGGGTTCTACCTTTGGACACGAGTTTATAGGTGAAGTGGTCGAGTTAGGCGCTGGAATAGAAAATTTAAAAGTTGGCGACCGGGTGATGGTTCCTTTTAATATTGCCTGTGGTAAATGTGCCTTCTGTCGGCAGGAACTGTATGGTAACTGCCATGAATCCAATCCTGAAGCGACTGCGGTGGGCGGTATCTTCGGCTATTCCCATACCGCTGGCGGCTATGCCGGTGGCCAAGCCGAATATGTTCGGGTGCCCTACGCCGATGTGGGGCCTGTGGTTATTCCCGACTGGATGGACCCCGACGACGCCGTTTTGCTGACCGATGTTGTACCTACGGGTTATCAGGCGGCCGAAATGGCGGGAATTCAACCCGGAGATACGGTGGTGGTCTTTGGTGCTGGTCCAATTGGTATTATGGCAGCCAAGTGTTCCTGGCTGTTCGGGGCAGCACGCGTGATTATAATCGACCATGTCGACTATCGGCTCGAATTTGCCGAACGCTACGCCCAGTGTGAAGCAGTCAATTTTCGTTCCATTGGCGATCCCGTTGTTTTTATCAAGACAATCACCGATTCACTGGGCGCTGATGTGTGCATCGATGCGGTAGGCTGTGAGGCGGCAGGTAACACCATGAATAGTCTTTTGGGACGATACTTAATGTTACAGGGCGGATCGACCACGGCATTGCATTGGGCGATTAATAGCGTAAAAAAAGGTGGTATCGTGTCTATTGTGGGCGTTTATGGCCCAACCAACAGTTTAGTGCCTATTGGCAATGTGTTAAATAAAGGAATCACCATACGGGCCAACCAAGCTTCGGTGAAGCGGCTGCTACCCAAACTGATCCAGCATGTAAAGGATGGCGTTATCAATCCCAAAGAGCTGATTACACATCGGGTTCCGCTCGAAGAAGTCGGTGATGCATATCACCTCTTCTCTTCCAAATTGGATCATTGTATCAAAACTGTGTTAATTCCACCATCGGCTTCGATTTAAGATATTTTATTATGATAACAGATCAAACTACACCCGAAGATTTTATCAACGATAGACAATCGGATTACGGACATATCAAGGGCTGGGCAATCGATTTTGACCCCAAAAACGACCCCACCTATCCCATCAAAAAACGAAACAACCAAGAACATCAGGGCTATTCGTGGCAGCGACCGCCATTGCAGGAAGAAACGGTTGAGATACTGCATTCTGTTGAACGCCCCAACCTAACAGCAGTTTATGGAACCGGCAATCCGCCCAAAGGGCTGAGTGGCGCCATTCGGCGCTTTGCCTTTAAGTATAGCGAATCCAGCTACGGCCGCTGGCTCCCGCTGGTACTCGCAGATCGTGTCGATATGCTAGAAGGTGTTGTCGAAGACATCACGAAAGGCCATCTTCCCAATATCGCCAAAGAGCTCGGACTGGGTGCCGAATGGAAGTATAATAAAAAAGCTTTCATAGGCAAAACTGTTGTGGCTGGGATATTGATTGGATTAGTAGCGTTTCAATGCTGTTCGAAAAGAGAAAATAAACGATAAACTAAGAATACCGAATCCATTCTGTTGCTTATGGAAAGCAACAGAATGGATCTTGCGTATTTGGAGGTCATTCCCACAATGACACCGCCTAAAAAGTTGAATTTTCGCAAAAAATTCATACTTATTTTATTAAAAAGTTATATTTGTGTTATTAATTGATGAAGTTTGGCAAAAAACACAGGGCTGATCTTCTGTTATTCACCTTAGAAAAACGTACTACACACAACATGCAGGACAACGATTACGCCATACTATCCGATGGAATCTTGGTTGATCTGATACGCCAGGATGACGAGAAAGCCTTCTCTGTCATTTACCAGCGCTATAGTATGCCTTTGTACGTCCATGCAAACAGATTTATTCGCGATCGCGAGGAGGCAAGAGATATCCTTCAAAAAGTATTTGTCAAGATCTGGTCGATACGTAACAGGCTGCCGACCGACATCAAGCTTTCTGCCTATCTCTATCAAATCGTTAAAAATGAATTGATCAACCATATTTCGCACAGCAAAGTGGTGGATAAATACCTAGAAAGTATGTCTTCTTATGCATCCACCTACGTAGCAGATACCGATCATGTGATACGCGAGAAACAATTGCAGGACATCATCGAGCGAGAGATCCAAAATCTTCCAGAAAAAATGCGTGAAGTATTTCAATTAAGCCGTAAGCAGTACCTCAGCCACAAGGAGATTGCCGAAAAACTAGGCATCAGCGAAAAGACAGTAAAGAATCAACTATCGAATGCACTTCATTTGTTGCGCCAGAAATTGCCCTTACTTCTGTTTATCCTTGCTTTTTTTCCGGACCAATCTCAGTAGCCCCATTTTTTTTAAAAAAAAATCATTTTGATCTGGGACCTGTTGCCGAGCTAACTGTTATACTCCCAAACAACAACACAATCATACGTGAGAGAACCGTTAAAAGTAGATCGTGATCTACTAAAAAGATATGCATCAGATCGATGTTCGGACAGCGAAAAAGCCTTTGTGGATGATTGGTATATCAGCCATGCAGAACAGCTTCCTGATTTTGATCTAACAGCTCAAGAATTGCAGGCGGATCTTTCCGATATCTGGAACCGCGTCGAGAGCGACATCCATCTACCACATCGATCCAGATCCAATTGGAAGAAATGGTTTGCAGCAGCGGCATCTATTGCTGTGATTGGTTTTTCTTCCTATTATTTGATTAGACATGATTCTTCCTCCTCAACCCAGGATATTAGCAGTGGAATAGGTACTACAGAAGTTGTTACAGGCTCGTCCATTAATCAACAGCATCTTCCCATTCCGCCAGCAAGCAGTGGCGCTTCCTTGATTTTGTCGAACGGCGAACAAATCGAGCTAAATAAAAGCAATGGGTCTTACAATCGAAAAGACCACGAAATTCTCATCGACTGGAGCGATAACGAACAACTTGTTTACCAGAACGATGATTCCAAAAATAACAGCCAAGCCATACTAAGCAATACACTTGTGGTACCAAAGGGCAATACTTACAAAATTCGGCTTGGGGATGGCACGCAAGTCACACTCAACGCGGATAGTAAATTAACTTTTCCGATACGGTTTACAGGTGCCAAACGCGAAGTGACCCTAGAGGGCGAAGCGTACTTCGAAGTGAGCAAACGGCAAATTAGTGCGGGCGATAAAATGATCAAGCAGGAATTTATTGTCCACGCCGGACAAAATGCCATTCAGGTTTTAGGTACAAAGTTCAATGTCAAAGCTTATCGTGAAGACAAACAGCAAAGTTTTACCCTGGAAGAAGGAGCTATTGCCTTAAACAACCCTACCAATCCAGCCCCTATCCTATTAAAACCCGGTCAAAAAATCATACAGACAGGCAACGAATTTACACTGCTAGAAGTCGACCTCACGAAAGATCTTTCTTGGAAAAACGGCGATTTTTACTTTGATTCGGCTACGTTACAAGAGATCATGGCCCAGATATCAAGATGGTACAATATCGACGTAGCGTACCTTGGCCCGATCAACAACCAACGGTATATCAGCAGTATATCGCGCAAGAAAACTTTACAGGAAGTACTTGAAATATTAGAAACTACCACCGGTATAAAATTTGAAATCCGCACGGTAGACAAAGAAAGGAGGTTGATGGTAATACCCTAACGAAAGAAAAACCACGATTTCAAAATAAATCTAGAGGCGTTGCACCGCCCCTAGAACTGATTTTTGAATTCACGCCTAGCATTATTACGAAATTATGAACTGCATGACATGTCTCCTTGTCAAGAGGGACATCCATGTCCAAAAATCAACAAACAAATGTATCAATATTTTTTTGCTAATGAAAAGTATCAGGTAAATCAACCGACCCACAGACCGCCTATCTTTTCCAACTTTATAATCAAATTGCTTATGCGATTTCAATTATTTTGCATGTTGTTTTTGGTTTTGTTTTTACAAACAGCCACGGCCCTGCATGGCCAAAACAAAATCAACCTAAATGTCAAACGTGCCAGCCTTGAGCAGATCCTGCAACAGGTACGTGCACAGACAGGGTACGATTATGTGATCCGTCCCGAACACAACAAATCGTTCTCAGCACTCACAATCCACTTAAGTGACCTTGAACTTACCGAGGCGCTTGCGCTCTGCTTTCAAGGGCAATCACTGGGCTTTACTGTTCGCAACAATACCATTATTGTCACCGATCAGCAGCAGCAACGTACCATTAATGGCATCGTTACCGATACCCAACAAAGGCCACTTGCCGGAGCAACTGTACGGATCAAGGGTACCAATAACCAGACGCGAACAAATGGAAAGGGAATATTTGTATTATCGAATGTTGCCAGCGATGCCATACTTGAAATCAGCTACTTGGGCTATGAATTAAGACAGATAGACCTCAGCGGTACTCCTGCAAGTAATCTGGGACCGCTATTTGTGCTCAAACAACAGATTGCTGCGCTCGATGAAGTATCTGTTATGGCAAATACAGGGTATCAAAAGCTCGACCCCAGCAAAGCCACAGGCTCTCTGGTCGTTATAGACGACAAAAAAATACAGGAAAGTCCAGCTTTGAGCCTGATCGAACGATTGGAAGGGCAAATTCCTGGCGTTCAATTCGACACGCGTACCAACAGCATCCTTGTACGCTCGCCAAATACCTTTTCCAGTACGTCCAGTACACCGCTGATCGTTATCGACGGATTTCCAGCTATGGAACAACAATTGAGCAGCAATCCTACAGGATCAGGCAACCGCCTTTCGGCCACCACTACTAGTGCCGGTATACTCAACAACTTCAATCCCGACGATATCGCCAGCATTACCGTGCTAAAAGATGCCGCTGCAGCCTCTATCTGGGGATCAAGAGCTGCTAATGGAGTGATTGTCATCGAAACAAAGGCCGGCAAAATGGGAAAAAATAGCATCAACTTTTCATCTACACTCGGAACCTCTGCTCCGCCAAACCTGCATAATTTACGGAACATGAATGCTGCAGAGTATATCGACTTTGAAAAAGAGCTCTTCGATAATAATTTTTATTACGATCCTGCCTCTGGCTGGCGTGCACCAAATCGCTCCGACGCCATCATGACGATGTTCCGCGCCAAACGCGGCGAAATCAGTACCGACGAAGAAAGTAGCATCCTTAGTCAGCTCGGACAAATGGACAACCGTCAGCAGATCCGCGATCAGCTGTTACAGGCCGCGCAAAGCCAACAATATAACCTATCGTTTAACGGTGCTGTGCAGGGAGCGCGCTATTATGCGTCGGCCGTGTATTCAAAGGACAGACCGATCTACCGGGAGAACAATGCCAATAACATGTCCTTGACTTTCAATATCGAAAACAATTATTTTAACAACAAGCTAAAAGTATCCTTAGGACTCAACCATATCATTCAGAAAAGCAAGGTGAACAACGCTGCAATTCTTGCCATCAGCCCGGGTACTTTTGGACTCACTCCCTACAATATGTTATTGGACGACAATGGAAATAGCATCAGCCGCTATTTTGCTTTTACTCCGCAGGTTGCCCAACAGCGTTTTGAAAGCCAAGGGTACTTACCATGGTCGTATAACCACCTGGATGAACTGAACCTCAGCAGCGACAGATACGACAATAACTTGACGCGCTTCACCGGTCAATTGACTTACCATCCCTTGAGCTGGCTGAATGCATCGTTATCGGGATCCTATCAAAAAGGCCTCCGTAATATGGAAAGCCTCCGCGATGGCGACAGCTATGAAATGCGCAACCTGATCAATAACGGTACCACACTCAGCAGCACGGGCAAACTGACCTATGGGGTTCCTTTGGGCGGCAAATACCTCACTTCTAACAGCAAAACAGACGATTACTCCCTACGCTTCCAATTGGATGGAACCAAAAAATTTAACGATATCCACCAGATAGACCTATTTGCCGGTAGCGAGATCCGCCAGAGCCAGATGATGGGCTATCTACAAACACGTTATGGTTTTGATAAAGATACCTATCAGTCTACTGTCATCAATCCGACGGTGCCTTACAAGGATATCTACGGCGCCAATAAGACATTAAATATACAGGATGCCCCCATCAATATCGACCGCATACGCTACCTGAGCTACTACGCCAACGCAGGATATACACTGCTTGAGAAGTACTTTTTAACCAGTAGCCTACGTTTTGACGATGCGACGATTATCGGTATCGACCGTTCGAAACGCGCTAAACCCTTTTGGTCTACCGGCTTGCGCTGGGACCTACACCGGGAAAACTTTATGCGTGCGCTGCCCTGGATAAATGCACTTAGCTGGCGTGGAAGCATTGGTACAGGAGGATCTGTACCGCGTGACGGTACCTCATACACCTTGTATTCTGCTTCCATAACCGATTTCTATACCCAGCTTCCTACTGGATCAATCAGCATTCCGGCCAACCAGCTGCTGGGTTGGGAAACGACACGGACGTTTAATACCGGACTGGATTTCACTGCCCTAAAAAGCCGTTTGACGGTTAACCTTGATTATTACATAAAAAGATCTTACGGTATTGTTGCTTCCGTACCATACAATGCAACCTACGGATGGTCAAGCCTGTCTTTCAACACCGCCAATATGAAAAGTCAGGGTATTGACCTGAGCATTCAGGGGCAGATCGTTCAAGGACCAAACTGGAGGTGGAACAGTGCTTTCAACCTAGCTTATAGCAACAACGAAGTGACCGACGACCGTTTTCCAAATACGTTGAAGACCCCAGGTGAGACCTCCACACCAATTGAAGGCTATCCTATTGATCAAATCTTTGCTTACCATTGGGCAGGGCTCGACAACAAAGGCCGCTCCCAAATTCGTGACGGCCAGGGCAAGGTCTTCGATTCAGAAGCCTCTACCGATGACTTTAAACCCACTGACCTACGGTATATGGGACGCATGAATGCACCTTATTTTGGTGGCTGGACAAACACCGTTTCGTACAAGAACTTTAGTTTTACAGCGCGCATGACAATGAAATTTGGTCACAAAGTGCGTTGGAAAGAAGTCAATTCCGCTCAATATCCGAGCAATACAGCAGGTTTTGATGGCTATCTGGCCAACAGCAAGGCTTTGGTAGACCGCTGGCGTAAGCCCGGAGATGAGGCCCATACCGATATACCTGGCGTCATCAATACCAACCTCAATAGCATACAACGGTTTGAATACGCCGACATCAATGTCATCGATGCCAGTCACATCCGCCTACAAATGCTAGCACTAAACTATAGCTTTCCGGCTAGCCTGTTAGGCAACAACAAGGCCATCAAATCGTTGAGCATAGGCGCTACGGCGACCAATCTCGGCCTTTTGTGGAAGAAGACAGACCGCGATATCGATCCAGATTATATGTTTGATGGTAGCTATGCCAGTATGCCGCCCGTCACGAGCTATGTATTTCGCATCAATATGGGATTTTAAGAATTATGAACATGAAACACAAGATTATCACCTTCGGCCTTGCCGCCATATTTGTTTCCAGCCTGGCATCCTGCCGTAAATTCGTGGAGATAGACCTGGTCGGCAAACGTGAACTTAAATACACACAGGACTATCAAAACCTACTGAATAACAGCACATCGGTAGAGCGATCGTATTACTGGCCGGTCCTGGCCAGCGACGATATCTATGGATCGGACGAGGCTTATCTGAATACGCTTTCTCTGACCGACGCCAATGCCTATAGCTGGAAAAGCGACATTGTTGGCGACAACAATGAAGATCCGGACTGGGCAGACCAGTACAAACAAATTTATCTGTTCAATCAAGTTGCAACAGAGATTATGGACAGTCAGGGCGGAACAGACGCCCAAAAGAGAAATATTTTGGGCCAGGCTAAGGTACATCGCGCGCTCAATTATTTTAACCTGGTCAACAGCTACGCGAAGCAGTACGATGCCTCAACAGCCCATACTGATCTTGGCATTCCGCTATTGACAAGTCCCGATCTATATGCCAAGCTAGACCGTAAACCCGTGGAAACAGTGTATAGGCAGATTATTGACGATCTCACTTCGGCCATTCCTGACCTTCCCGAGCAGGCGAACTTTAATATGCTCGCCTCGCGCTCGGCCGCGGAAGCCATCCTGGCACGCGTTTATCTACAGATGCGCGACTATGGCAAAGCACTGCACTATGCAGAGCTTGTACTGGCCAAGCCAGCGTATAAACTGATCGATCTCAAACAGTACAAAGCTACACCAAATAGCTATCCGAATATCCTGAATGATACGGAAGAGATTTTTATAAAAAGCTTGCGTAATTCATTCCCCACCCTGTCCTTAAATCCCGAGTTACTGGCGCTGTTTGAACCTGGCGACCTTCGTGCTACCCTCTTTACGGTCGACGGTAGCGTATTTACCTGGAGCCCTTTCAAGGGCAAAGCGTATAATAAACACCGCATTATCTCGGCCAATGGCAAAGTGACCAGTGGCCCAACGCTTCCCGAGCTGATGCTCATCAAAGCAGAGGCCCTGGCCCGCAACAATGACCGTTTTACAGAAGCGGTAGCTGTATTAAACACCCTTCGAAGCAAGCGCTTTGAAGAGAGCGCATACAAGCCACTGCAGGCGATGGATCAACAGGCTATCCTCAAGATCGTCATCAACGAGCGGCGAAAAGAACTGATGGTAAAGGGTTTACGCTGGTTTGACCAGAAGCGCCTTGCCGCCGAACCCGGGTTTATCAATACACAGACCCGTACGTACAAAGGTGAGTCATTTACCCTGGCTCCCAACAGCAATCGGTATGTCCTGCCTATTGCATCCAAATACATTGTTTTAAATCCTGAAATCATTCAGAATCCGAGGTAACAACAACATCATATATGATCCCCACTGCTAGCGGACGTACAACGTATTTCCGCAGGCAACAGACACAGTGTGCATGGCAACATAAACACCGTGTCGGGGGATTACTTATACCAAAATCAACGATAACATGAGCACAGCAAACGACACTCCCATTGTTCAGGTGGTAGATCTTTCCCATCGATACAACGTCCAATGGGCTATCCGTGACATTAATTTTGAAGTTCAAAAAAATGGCATCTACGGCCTATTAGGAGCCAATGGAGCGGGAAAATCTACCACCATGAATATCATGTGCGGCGTAGTAAATCAGTCGCACGGTGAAGTTTTTATCCGCGGCATCAGCATGGCACAGCATCCGGTAGAAGCAAAGAAACATATTGGTTTTCTACCACAACAGCCACCGTTGCTTCCCGAGTTGACCGTAGAGGAATATCTCATCCACACGGCAAATTTACGTCTAATGGCACCCGAAAAAATACCAGCTGCCATCGAACGTGTGCTGTCTAAATGCAGCATTGCCCATTTTCGCCATCGGCTGCTCAAAAACCTGTCTGGCGGCTACCAGCAGCGGGTAGGAATAGCCCAGGCGATCATTCATGAGCCTGATTTCGTGGTGCTGGATGAACCAACCAATGGTCTTGACCCCAACCAGATCCTCGACATCCGGCACCTCATCCGAGAGATCGCAACAGAACGCACCGTTGTGCTATCCACACATATCCTGCAAGAGGTACAGGCGTTGTGCGATCATATCTGGATGATCCACGAGGGCCGCATGATATTCTCCGGTTCACTTGAAGAATTTGACAACCAAGTTGCCCCCAATAGTGTTGTTGTCAGCCTAATATCTCCGCCATCCATGGAGGAATTTCAGCAGCTCCCGGGTTTTGTTGACATGGAGCCTTTAGGCAACATTAAGTTTCGCATACGCTCCACCAACACCCAGGAACTCGTCGAAGCCTTGGTTGAAAAAAGCGTCCAGGAAAAATGGAATCTGATCGAGATCTATTCCGAGAAAAGTTCGCTCGAGACCGTATTTGCCGAAATGACTCGAAAAAGAAGAAAAGTATAATTCAATCCAACCATGAAAACAACATTAAAAATAGCAAAAACAGAACTGCAGGTACTCTTTTACTCACCTGTTGCCTGGCTTGTCTTGATGATCTTTACCTTTCAGATAGGCTACTTATTTTCTGCTTCCTATGCCGGGATGGTGCAGTTGCAGTCCATGAAAATCGACCTTATCAATACCACTGAAAGCCTATTTTCATCGGCCTGGGGTGGTATATATCCCAAAGTACAGTCTTATCTCTACCTCTACATGCCCTTATTGACCATGAGCATCATGAGTCGCGAATACAGCAGTGGTTCCATCAAATTACTGTACTCCTCACCCATTACCAACAGCCAGATTATTCTCGGCAAATATATTGCACTGCTGCTTTTTGGTCTTGTCCTCACTTTGTCGGTATCCATCCTCGTTATTTTTACCATGGGTACGGTAGTGCATGCAGACATCGGCCCAATGCTGACAGGCTTGCTCGGACTTTTTCTATTGTTGTCTGCCTATGCTGCTGTCGGTCTTTTTATGTCTTCATTGACCAGCTATAATATTGTGGCTGCTATCGGAACACTCTGTGTATTTGCCATGATGAACTTTGCACGTGGCCTTTGGCAGGACATCCCCTTTGTGCGCGAAATTACCTACTGGCTGGCCATCAACGGCCGTGCCGACACTTTTATCGCAGGTTTGATCACAACAGAAGACATCCTTTACTTTATACTTGTTAACGTTCTTTTTGTCAGCTACTCTATCTTCCGCCTTCAGGCTATCCGAAAGAAACAGTCGGCCGGTAAAAACCTACTGAAATTTGGCGGCATCACCCTGGCCGTGTTCTTCATCGGATACCTGACCACACTCCCCTTTATCAAGCTATACTACGACAGCACCTACCGAAAAAGCAATACGCTACGCCCCAGTAGCCAAGCAATCATGGACAAACTAACCGGTGGATTTAAGATCACCACTTACGTCAATATGCTCGATGGCAACAGTTTTATCGGCTTACCCTCGTCGTATAAAACCGATGTGGGCTCGTTTGAGAAATACATCCGTTTCAAGCCCGAAATAGAAATGGAATACGTGTATTACTACCATCAGACTGACAATCCCATTCTCGACCGACAGTTTCCAAAGCTCAATGCCGAACAGCGCCTGGACACCCTGCGGAAATTCAACAAATGGAATTTTGAGATCCTGCCCTATGAAGCCATCAAAAAACGGGTAGACCTCTCTTCGGAAAACTATCGGTTTGTCCGCGTACTGGAACGTGATAATGGGCGGAAAACCTTTTTACGTGTTTATGATGACATGCAACGCGTACCGATGGAATCAGAAATCAGCGCAGCCATCAAACGTTTGGTGATGGATGAACTACCAGTGGTCGGCTTTGTATCGGGTCATGGCGAGCGCAACAGCAACTCTACCCAAGATCGTGGTTACAAAACCATTACCCAGGAAAAGGCATTCCGTTATTCGATGATCAATCAAGGATTTGATTTTAAAGAGCTTGACCTGTCGAAGCCGGTTCCGGAAAATATCAACATCTTGATTATAGCCGAACCGCGGCAGGCCTATAACGAACAGGAGTTATCCAACCTACATGCTTACATTGCCAGCGGCCGCAATATGATGCTTGCCGGAGAGCCGGGGCAGGAAGCTATTTTTAACCGCATCGCCGCACCATTGGGCGTTAGCTTGGAACCTGGTGTGCTCGTCAAAAAGCAAGAAGCCTTGCAACCAGACCTGCTGACACTCAAACCAACCCAGGCCGGTGAGGACTTTTCCTATTACCTCAAACCGATGGCCCGTCGCGAAGAAGTTGTCACCCTGTTAGGTACAGCCGGTATCCTGGTGTCACCACAGTCTCCTTTCCAATCCAAGGTACTTTTTGCTTCGGATACGACCGGTACGTGGAATGAGCTTGACAACCTCAATTTCATTGATAGCAGACCCGTTCTCAATATTGCCGCAGGTGAGCGCGAAGGGAGCCGCCCCACAGTGGTGGCACTCTCCCGAAAAGTCGGTAAAAAAGAACAGAAGATACTTGTTACGGGAGACGCCGACTGGATTAGCAACAGTGAGCTTTTCATCAAAAGAAATCAGGTCAATGCATCCAACTTTTCTCTCGTCAGCGCAGCTTTCTCCTGGCTTAGTGATGGCGAAGTACCCGTGGATATGCGTCTGCCCGATTCAATTGATAAAAGCCTACGGATTGGCGAAAGCAGCTGGACCTATTTTGAATTGCTGATCAAATACCTTATACCACTGAGTATGCTGAGCGTCGGTCTTATTATCTGGATCAGAAGAAGGGGGCGTTAATTATGGGATTATTAATAGACAAACAAACCCGGGACGATCTATCGATTTTTGCAGCCAGGGGTACCGCATCCATCTTTGGCCTCTATAACAAAACGGCTACCTCCGGCGGAGCCGAACTGCTGGAAGAATGGTTTCACTATCCGCTTTCAGATGCGCAGGCCATTGGCAGACGTACGGCTACCATTCAGCATTTTATGGATCAGCCCATGCTATTTCCCTTCCAGTCCAGCTGGTTTGACCAGGCTTTATTTTATTTGGACATGGCCGATGAACGTAGCCGCCTGCGGACAGGAAGTCTGACTTTGAAAGAACGCTTTCAGCAATTTGTTGGTGGCGATACCGATTACAAAAAAGTGGTTGCCGGCATCATTGCCTGCAGTAAAATTATGCACGCCTGGAAAGCGCTTATCCATTCCAGCGCAGGCCCCGAAGGTAGCTACCAGGAAGAATTAAAGCAATGGGCGCTCAAATTTGAGAACAGTGGATTAGAGCAGATTCCTTTGCTTCAAGAAAAAGAGCCGCTCAAGCGTGAGACAGTTATCCAGTACGACAATATCCTCCGCTTTGAGGAAAAAGATCTTTTGTTAGCTATTCTACGTGATATTTATACCTTCGATGTTTACCTCAGTGTCGCCCAGGTTGCCAATGAGCAGCATTTCGTCCTTCCAACAGTCGACAGCAGTATGGATCAACGCCTCATCTACGAAGGTGTTTTTCATCCACTGGTCAGGAATGCCAAAGGCAACGACCACTACATGGATCGTTTAAACAATATCACCTTCCTGACGGGCGCCAATATGGCAGGAAAGTCGACCTTTATGAAGTCTTTGGGTATTGCACTTTACTTGGCCCATGTGGGCTTCCCGGTGCCCGCAAAGCGTTTATTATTCAGTCCCCGGGACGGGATTTTTACCTCGATCAATCTGCCCGACAATATTGCAATGGGCTATAGCCATTTTTTTGCCGAGGTCTTACGGATTAAAAAGGTGGCGCAGCAGCTTGCCGAAGGTCGCAGGCTCTTCGTCATTTTCGATGAGATGTTTCGGGGCACCAATGTTAAGGATGCTTTCGAGGGCACCGTTGAAGTGGTCTCAAGGCTATACCATCACCCCAGATGTCAGTTTGTGCTATCCACCCATATTCTCGAAGCCGGAGAGCAGCTGATGCAATCGTATCCCGATATCAAATTTGTTTTTCTACCCACAAACATGGTACAAGGCAAACCGCATTACAGCTATGCGCTGCAACAGGGAATTTCGGCAGATAGGCATGGCATGATCATCATCGAAAACGAAGGCATCATTGATTTATTAACTTCTCAAAAACACAAGGGCGCATGAGTTTCATTATTGATAAACAAACACTTCAGGATCTCAATATTTCCGGAAAATATAAACGCGATTCCATCTTTTCACTTTATAACAAAACCGAGACTTTTGGCGGCGAGTTGCTGCTCGAAAAACTTTTCCTGCAGCCTTTTACCGACCCTGCGGCCATTGATAGACAGGCAGCGCTGATTTCATTTTTCAGAAGTTCGCAGCAGACATTCCAGATCAACCCCGATGATCTCGATATTGTGCAAAATTTTACCAATAGTTATTCCGATCAGCACTTTGCCCTGGCCCTTGCCCATGCGGGACGCCGCAAACTGCTGGCCGCGCTGGGTTTAAAAGAAGAAAAGAAATACCTGGAATCCGGCATTCGAGCCACCCTTCGAATCATGCTGCAATTAGCCAGTTACCTATCCGAACTTCAGCAGCAAGACAAAATAGGGCTGCTTCGGGGAAGCATCTTTGATCAAGCCTGGCTGCGCGAGGAATACACCCAACTCTCGCAGTTACAGCATAAAATCGAGTCGCATGCGGACAGCATCCCGCTTGGTCTAGCGGCAAGCTGTGATTATCAATTGCGGCACAAGTGGTCAAAAGAAATTCAGCAGAGTCTCTCAGCCATCTATCACATCGATCTTTATCAGTCCATTGCTTCTGTGGCCAACGCCAGAGGGTTTGTCAGGGCAGAAGTACTTGCAGCAGAACGACAACATATTCTACTTGAAAATGTTTACCATCCTACTATTCCCAACGCCGTGGGCAATGACCTCACGTTTGATGAAGGGCAGAATCTTCTCTTTCTGACTGGGGCAAATATGGCTGGAAAATCGACCTACATGAAGAGCTTTGGCATCGCCATCTATCTTGCCCATATTGGCCTTCCGGTACCGGCCAACCGCATGTCATTTTCTGTAAAAGATGGTTTATATAGCTCCATCAACGTGTCGGACGACATCGATATGGGACACAGCCACTATTATGCGGAAGTGCTCCGCGTCAAAAAGGTGGCCGAGTATGTCAACCAAGGTAAAAATATGGTGGTTATTTTTGATGAACTCTTCAAAGGTACCAATGTCAAGGATGCCTTTGAAGCCACCCTTACCGTCACACGCGCCTTCCAGCAGCACCACAATTGCCAGTATCTGATTTCTACACACATTGTTGAAGTAGGCCAGCAGCTGCAGCAAGAAGATCGTTCGGTTCAGTTTATCTATATGCCTACCGAAATGCGCGGCCAAGTGCCCTACTACTCTTATCGCTCGGCGGAAGGAATCAGCAGTGACAAACATGGTATGGTACTGATCCAAAAAGAAAACGTACTTGAATTATTAGAACACAACAGCAAATAGTTAAACATGCGAAACACCACCCTATTTTTTACACTTCTGGCCCTATCCATTGGAGCAGCAGCACCAACATTCAGCTATGCCCAAAAAGCAAAGCCAGTAAATTCCGTCAGTTTAAATAAGCCTATACCCCTTGACCCCGCTATTAAGGTAGGAAAACTGCCCAACGGTTTTCACTATTTTATCCTGCGGAACAGCGAGCCCAAAGAACGCGTGCTTTTTTACCTGGCCAACAAGGTCGGCTCGCTACAGGAAACCGACAAACAGCAAGGACTAGCCCACTTTTTGGAACATATGAACTTCAATGGGACAACCCATTTTCCGAAGAATGACCTTGTAGACTACTTACAAAAATCAGGAATACGCTTTGGTGCTGACCTCAATGCCTATACTGGCTTCGAAGAGACCGTATATCAGTTGCCTTTACCGACCACAGATCCGGTACTTTTGCGCCAAGGTATCCTGATCATGCGCGACTGGGCGAATGGTGCTTTACTTGAAGATGACGAAATTGATCAGGAGCGCGGTGTCATTCTTGAGGAGAAACGGCAGCGCGGTGGTCTTTCGCACCGCCTACAGGAAAAAACGTTTCCTTTATTGACGAATCAATCGCGTTATGCATTCCGAATGCCAATCGGAACCGATGAAGTGCTCAACAATTTCAAGCACCAAGAGATCCGGCAGTTTCATAAAGACTGGTATCGTCCCGAACTACAAGCGCTAATCGTCGTAGGCGATATCGACGTCAATGCAATCGAAAAAGAGATTGTCGCTCAATTTTCCGGATTAAAAAATCCAAAGAACGCCCCACGATCCAAAAGCTATCCAATTGCGCTAACCGGCAAGAACCAATTTTTAGCCTTTACCGATCCCGAAGTCACACAAAGCTCCCTGCAGATTTTATATAAACAAGAAGCGCGGAAAACGAGGCAGTTAAGCGACTATAAAAACGCATTGGCTAAAGATTTCTTTATTCAGCTCTGTAATATGCGTCTTGCCGAGCAAACGCGGAAATCGGCGACCCCTTATCTGGCAGCATCGCTGAGCAACAGTGCACTTGTGGGCAATATCGAAACCAACGGCATCCAGATTACACCGAAGCCCGATAGTCTGCAATCCAGTATCAATGCCGTATATTACACACTGGCCCAGATTGCCAAACACGGTTTTACCAACGATGAACTCGATCGGTTGAAGTCCGACTACCGCAGCATGCTCATACAGAGCCTCAAAGAATACGACAAAACAGACTCCAAATCCTTTATGGATCAGATTCTGGCTTACTACCTCAAAGGAGATCCCGCTCCTTCCTTCCAATTTCTGCAGCCTATCCTGCTCAATGCCCTGGAGGAAATCCGTATGAACGATATCCTGACCTATGGTAAAGAATTCGAAGTTCATCAGAACCGCGACATGGTGTTGGTTTATAATGACGATGTTAAGGTAGTGCCCAACGAGTCTACATTGAATGACTGGATCATCAACGCATCAAAACAGGAGGTAAGCGCCTATCAAGAAGAACGACTTGCAGAACAATTGTTACCCACTTTACCACAGCCTGGACAGATTGTCAGCGAACAGGATGATCAGAAAGTAGGCACGCAGACGCTTTTGCTCAGCAATGGTGCCAAGGTTATCCTCAAGCCTACCAATTTAAAAAACGATGAAATCCTGTTGACCTCTTATAGTCCTGGCGGATATTCCCAGTATGCACTTAAAGATTTTCAGTCCGCAACCAATGCTGTCGCTATTGTGACCAACAGCGGACTAGGTCCTTTTAATTCACTTCAGCTCTCGCGCTACCTCAACGGCAAGCATGCCACGGCCAGCCCTTTTATCAATGAAATCGGCGAAGGCATTAAAGCACAAGCTAACCGTGAAGATCTACAGACCGCATTTGAGCTCGTGTACGGTTATTTCACCGTGCCGCGTTTAGATCGGGAAATTAATAAGACCAATCTCGAAAAAACCAAGTTGTCCCTCAAAAACAGGCAGCAGCAGGCTAGTACCTTCTTTAGCGATTCTATTGCTGCAGTTTTGTACAACAACGATCCACGTAAGACTGCCCCCACCTTAAAAAAAATCGAGGAGATTGATTTTGACCGCTCTTTTGAAATCTATAAAGACCGATTTGCGGATGCGTCAGATTTCACCTTTGTAATCGTCGGCAATTTTGACCGTGCTTTTATAGATCCCTATATCAAGCAATATTTGGCCACCTTGCCCAGCATACACCGCAAAGAATCCTTTGTAGACAACGGCGTTTATCCGCCAAAGGTGGGTATCCAACGCGCCATCCATAAGGGAAAAGAAGAGAAGTCCACCGTGGCAATGGCTTATCTCGGTACTTACGAAGATTATAGCGAATTCAATAATCTGTTGATGGACGCCTTATCAAGCAGCCTAACCATCAAACTGACCGAACGACTACGGGAAAAAGAAGGCGGTATTTATTCGATCAGCGTATCTCCTTCCCTTGCGAAGAATCCAAGAAAGCGGTTTGGCATGAATATATCTTTCACCACGGCCCCCGGACAAGTGGATAAACTTGTGGCGGCAGCTCTCGAAGAGATTGAACTGATCCGTAAACATGGGCCATCGCAGGAAGATATTGATAAATACATTGCCGAAAAACTGCTGAGTAGCAGTCAGCAGCTGCAATACAATGGTTTTTGGTTGTCATACCTATTGAGCAGTTCCGTTGATCAGCTTGATGCGGCGCGTATTTTTAATGAGCGTGAGCAGATAAAGTCGATTACTCCCGCAAATGTGCAAGAACTCGCGCAGAAATACCTGGAGCCAAGCCATCTGTTTCAGTTTACACTTTATCCTGAGCAATAATTCGCTGTTGTTTGTTTCATTATATCAGTCATCGTAAGGTGACAGAGAGCCGTTTGAGAAATCTCAAACGGCTTTATTATACCATGGGGGTTAACTTATCCCCTTGTTATCCGCATAAGCCATGAGCATACTACCCTACTGCTGGTACCGCCCTGAGATTTGTATTCGAACTGTCCGTTTTCGAACAAATACCGTTCGCGTCCGAACAAGCCCTCTATTCAAAACCAACATGAACACCTCATTTACAGCGCATTAAAATATTGGCAGATAAATTGGTTAGCATAAATGCACAGCACGTTATTATGCTTTCAAATTATCTCAAAATTGCCTTTCGCCATCTTTCAAAGAATAGTGGTTTTACCGCAATAAATAGTATCGGACTAGCTTCTGGAATGACAGCTGCCCTGCTGATCATGCTATGGGTAAAGAGCGAATTTAGCTTTGACCGATTTTATACCGACAACGATCAGATCTACGCTGTAGGGATGAACGATGTGTGGGAAGGTGAAGCCGTGGAGCATTTTTATACCCCTAAACCGATGGCTCGGGCTTTAAAAACTGACTTTCCAGAAATACATACCATTACACGAGTGGATAAGGGCACTGGATTTCTGTTAACCCATCAAGAAACCAAACTCGCGAAAGAACCCGGTGTTTTCGTCGATAGCACATTCTTGAAAATATTTGATTATCAAGTGATCGCGGGCAATCCGCTCGAGGCATTAAAAAATCCCAATCAGATCGTCTTGACAAAATCTTTGGCGGAAAGATTATTTGGGCAGTCAGACCCTATCAATCAAACGATCCAATTGGACAGCACCCAGATTTCCACCGTATCTGCCGTCATTGAAGACATTCCAGACCATTCGTTTATGAAAGGAAGCACCTATCTAGTCCCTTGGACATTAATGGAGAAGATAGGCTATTCAGATGATTATTGGGGAAATAATTCCATCCAGACCTACATCAAGCTGAATAAAAATGTAAACGTCGATCAATTCCAAAAGAATATTAAGTATTTCCTGAGAAAGCACACAGACACCAAAGCTGTCAATTTTATTCAACCTATTGGCGATAAGTGGCTATACAGCAATTTTACCGAGAAAGGAAATCCAACCTCGCCACGCATTGTGCTGGTTCGTTCATTTATTGCCATTGCCTGTTTGATCCTGATCATTGCCTGCATTAATTTTATGAATTTAAGTACGGCCCAGAGTGAAAAAAGGGCGAAGGAAGTAGGTGTCCGAAAAGTTGTGGGTGCAAGTAAGAAACTGCTGATCGGACAGTTCCTTACAGAATCAATGGTGATTTCCTTTATTTCGGGCCTATTATCGCTATTGATTACGCTAATCACACTTCCCTATTTTAATGAATTGGTTTCGAGAGAACTCGTTATTCCTTTTGACGATCTTCTTTTCTGGGCCGCTTTTGCAGGTTTTATTTTCGTTTCCGGAATTCTTTCAGGAAGCTATCCCGCATTTTATTTGTCTTCCTTCCTCCCAACAAAAGTACTCAAAGGTAAATACCTCCATATTCAACAGACATTCAACCCGCGCAAAATCCTTGTTGTTTCCCAATTCTGTATTGCAATCATACTGATCGTCACAACGTTATCAATTCAGCACCAAATCAAACACGCTCAAAATAGGGAAACCGGATACAACAAAGATAGATTGGTGAGTATTGTCGATCAGGGAGACATCCGCAAAAATAGCTTACTGATAAAAAATGAATTGCTGTCATCCGGTATTGCCAAGCAGGTTTCAAGGACATCCGCACCACTCACGAAAACGATGAGTTTCAACTACATGGAATGGGATGGTAAGCCCAAAGACGACAACACTATTTTTGCCCGAATGGGAGCCGATGAAAATTTGGTCAAGACCGCCGAGCTCGAACTCGTTGCAGGGAGGGATTTTGACCTAACTCAATTTCCAACCGACTCTGGGGCAATGATTATTAACGAATCGGCGGCTAAAGTATTTAATTTCGACGATCCGATCGGCAAAACGGTTGTTGATGGCAGAAAATGGCATATTGTAGGCGTCGTGAAAGATTTTATTCAAGAATCGCCTTTCAGTCCTATTAGTCCACTGGTCATCCAGGGAGCTTCTGCAGGCACGCATGTTACCAATATCCGCATCCATGATCATGTGTCCACGTCCGATGCGCTTGCGGCAATGGAGAAGATCTTTAAAGAGTATAATCCCGACTACCCCTTTGAATATTCTTTTGTAGACAGCAAGTACGCCGAAAAATTTAAAGATTTTCAACAATTGGGCACACTTTCAACACTATTTGCGCTGTTGACCATTTTTATTTCGTGTCTCGGTTTATATGGGCTGACAGCTTACATGGCTGAAAGCAGAACCAAAGAAATTGGTATCCATAAAGTATTGGGCGCTTCTATTTTTAAGATTATGCGTATGCTATCTCAAGAATTTGTCCTGTTAATTCTTTTGTCCTGTTTAGTTGCCTTTCCGATCGCCTATTATATTGCCGATGACCTCCTCAGCGAATATACTTATCGCATTACTATCACCTGGGGCATCTTTGTTACTGCAGGAATGGGCGCGCTGCTAATAGCATTGCTCACCATCAGTTATCACGCTATCAAAGCAGCCCTCATCAATCCGGTTGTCAGTTTGAGAGACGAGTAAAAAAAGTGATCGGGGACTGTCTTTTCGATTTTTAATTTATATTTGTGTGACGAACAATTATTAATATTTCTGCTAAAACAATGAAAAGAAGCGTGCTATTTTTATGGATACTCGTAAGTTTGCCGATTTTGAACTTTGCTCAAAACTGCAATTGTGAGTCCAATTTTTTGTGGGTAAAAAAAACGTTTGAAGAGAATGATGCTGGCTTTCAATACATCATCAGCAAAAAGGGACAGGATGCCTATGCTTTACACAATGCCCTGTATCTTGAAAAAGTTAAAAAATTGCCCAACAATCAGGAATGTGCCCGACTGCTCAATCAGTGGGTCCGTTTCTTTCGTAATGGACATATCGGCGTAAATTATGTTGGAAAAACAACGGAAGTTAATAATCAGGCTACAAAACAAACCGAGCAGCCTATTGAAAAGGTCCAAAATCCGCTAAACGCCACAAAACCATTTTTCGAAAAAATCAATGAAAGCACTGCTTACATTCGGGTTCCAGATTTTGAAATAACCGAAAAGGATGCGATCGACAGCGTGATATTAGCCAACCGGAAGATCATCTTATCGACTGAAAATTTTATTATTGACGTTAGAAATAATCCAGGGGGAAGCGATGCGAGCTATAGCAGCTTGATTCCGTTGCTGTACACGCAACCAATAAGAACAGTAGGTGCCTTGTTTTATTCGACCGACTTAAACAATCAACGTATGCTGGAGCTGAGCCAAAACCCCGATTTTGATGAAGAATCGAAGCAGACATTCAAAAAATACTACGAGAAGTTGGCGGCACATAAAGGCGAGTATATTGATTTGTTCGATAAAAAAGTTAACATCACCAAGCAGGATACGGCCTACCCTTATCCCAAAAACATCGGGATCCTCATCAATGAAAATAACGGGAGCACAACGGAGCAATTTTTATTGTCCGCCATGCAAAGTAAAAAGGTAAAATTGTATGGTCGAACAACCAAAGGAATGCTAGATATCTCTAATGTCAATATTGTGACATCACCCTGTGGGGATATTGAACTGTACTATGGCTTATCTAAAAGTTTCCGTATTCCAGAATTCCCTGTAGACGACATTGGATTACAGCCCGACGTATTTATTGATAAGACCATTGATGCAAACGAATGGATAAATTTTGTGAGCGATCATCTTAATGGGAAATTTTAAACGGAAGAGCAATTTAAAAAAATAATGTGTATTCGACATGTTTAAGTTACGCGCAGAAAACGAAATTTTTGATAGCTTGCAACGGAAAAAAAGGTCGCTTATGCGACTGGATAAGTTAGCAATTTCAGATGCCATCTATCTTGACTTTTTAGCTCACTATGAAGGAATCGGGCTCACAGCTGATCTTGAAATTTTTGGTTACGAAGAAGCCCTAAAAGAAAATCGTTATTTATCAGAAATCAATTCAGATATTGCCGCAGCGCTGTGGAAAATCGGGAGAACAGGACAGGGAGACGAATGGTTTATCCATAAGGAAGATGGAAATATTCTATTTTACAATCATGATGGCGGTGAATATTCGAGCACTATATATTTTCAAGATCTGAAAATATCTTTTTTCAACTTCCTTCAAATGGCTCTTTTGTATCGTGATCTGGAAGAGCTCCTAAACCAAAACGATGATGAAATCGAGGAAAGTGCTCAGACGGATTTTGAAGAGCGAATCAATTCCATTCAACCCGGTCTTTATAGGCTATACCCATTTCAATATTTTTGAGGCGTTTTAAGCAAGCCCTGTGTAACCCTAGCAGGTCGTATGGAACACTGTGCCTGCGATGGTTATAGGGCCCTACTCGTTTAACTAAAGCGCACTATCAAAGTGCACTTTAGATCATGTCAGATTATAGCCTTCATTTTCGCTGCCTATTGTTCCATCGGCCGATCAATCGGCTGGTCACAAAACTAACCAGTGTACCCACCGCAGCCGTCAATACCGTCTGCAGCACATCGCCCAACGAGAAGCTTGCCAAGCTTGCAGATATTATGTTATTTGTTTTAAAAAATTCTTTAATAATGTAGGCAAGAGAATTTTTTTATTTGAGTGTAACATCCAAATAGACAGAATGTCGGCCATAGGTTTCATAAAAAGGTTTGAAAACCACATCATCTATTTTAAATTCAAGTGTTGACGGATTAACTTTAATCCTACTGCCAATATGTTTTGCTTCCAACGTGATCTTTCTCCACTGTTTTCTGGCTTCTGGCTCTTGTGCCGCCAATAAGATCGGCCCATAGAACAGACTTGCTATATTCGGCTGGTCCATTACCGGATCTAAATGAAATTGGAACGGCATCTTTAATTCGATCGTATCGCCATCATTCCATGTTCGGCTTATCTTTAGATAAGTTCCCGGTTCTATGTACTTTACCCCAATTTTAGCGAACATCGGCATTATATTAACAAATGTCTATATGACATTAAAAATATAGTTAACTTGCTCTAGATTGCTGTGAATTACAAGTATGCTGCCACAAAAAGGTTTTTCTTGCACTAAACGGTCACAGGTGTCAAAAAATTCGATAAAAAAATCGGGATGTCAACATGAGCTGAAGATTAGCATCGTTTTAGACATCCTTTGATTTAGAAATTAGAATTGTAAAACCTAAATTATTTTTGATTTGAAAATGGAGACAAACATATATCCCCTTAGAGGTGGACTTTATAAGAAAATATTTTTTTTATTTCTACTCTGTTGCTTAATTCACGTTAAAGCGCTACCTCAGGAAGTAGCAGAGGTTACGCATTGGATATCTGCCAACGATCTAAATTCGGATAGCATAAATACCTGGATCGCTTTTCGTAAAGATGTGCAGTTTAAGGATAAGCCCAGGCAAGCTTTTACAACGATTTCAGCAGATACAAAATACTGGATTTGGATAAATGGTAAACTTATAATTTTTGAAGGGGGATTAAAAAGAGGGCCTAATCCGTACGACTGCTATTGTGATAAAATTGACCTGGGGCCATACCTGTCCAAAGGAAATAACAAAATAGCAGTTTTATTATGGCATTTTGGAAAATCTGGATTTTCACATGTCAGCAGTGGAAAATCCGGACTATTTTTCCATATGCAAGCTGAAAACATGGAAGTAAAAAGTGACCAGAGCTGGCTTTCACGGATTCATCCCGCTTATCAAACTGCTGATAATCCACTTCCAAACTTTCGCCTAGCGGAATCAAACATCAGGTTTGACGCAAGAAATGATATTTCAGGCTGGCAAACTCAAACCATGGGATCATTGCAGGGTTTTTCAGCTTCCAGGATAGTTGGGAAAAAAGGTGATGCTCCCTGGAATCAATTAATCGACCGGCCTATTCCACAATGGAAAGATTATGGAGTAAAAAAGATCAGCTTCAAACGAGCGGCAGGAAGAGAAATTGATACAATAACTGCTATACTTCCTTATAACATGCAATGCACTCCGATATTGAATGTTTTTGATCGTCTAGGCGGTCATACTATTCGTATCAATACCGATCACAGTTATGCGGGAGGCACAGATAATATCAGGGCCGAATACATTACAAAAAGAGGAAAACAGACCTACGAGTCATTGGGATGGATGAATGGCGAAAAACTGATTCTCCTGGTGCCTAAAATCGTAAAAATTAAAACGCTCAACTATCGGGAAACCGGCTATGATAGTGAAAATCTGGGAAAATTCACCTGCAGCGATCCTTTTTACAACAGGTATTGGAAGAAAGCAAGCCGAACGCTATATGTCAATATGCGGGACAATTTTTTCGACTGCCCGGATCGCGAAAGAGCCCAATGGTGGGGAGATGTTGTTTTATTAATGGGTGAAGCTTTCTACACCTATTCACCTTCATCCCATGCACTTATGAGAAAAGCCATCGATGAGCTTTGCAACTGGCAGCGAGAAAGCGGTGTACTCCACTCTCCTGTTCCCGGAAACTTTAACCAAGAACTCCCCGATCAGATGCTGACAAGCATCGGTGACTATGGTTTTTGGAATTATTATATGCAAACAGGCGATTCTATTCAGATTAGGAAGGCTTATCCCGCCGTTAAGAAATACCTACAGCTTTGGAAAAATGATGAGACCGGTCTTACCGAACTTCGTAACGGCGACTGGCTATGGGGCGACTGGGGCGAAAATAAGGATATCCGTCTGATCATGGCAGGCTGGCATTACATTGCATTGGATGGAGCCACAAAGATGGCAGAATTACTTGGGCAAAAAGAAGATGTGCAACATTACCGAAATATGATGGTCAAAGTCAAAAATGGGTATAACCGTTGCTGGAATGGCCAGGTCTATCGCCATCCCACGCATAAAGGTAATGCCGACGATCGGGTTCAGGCTTTGGCAGTAATAGCGAACATTGCTGATAGCACTAAATACGAATCGATTCTGAAATGTTTCAAATCGCAGTATTATGCCAGCCCTTATATGGAAAAGTATATCATGGAGGCACTTTTTAAAATGGGCCAAGGACATTATGCGCTGGCAAGAGCGAAAGATCGCTTCAGCGAAATGGTGAATGATCCACAACGTACAACACTGTATGAAGGCTGGGGCATCGGAGAACGCGGGTTTGGCGGCGGTACCACAAACCACGCATGGAGCGGCGGCGCACAGATTGTATTGACAGAGTCCGTTTTTGGTATTAAGCCCATACTTCCAGGATATACCACTTTTGCTGTTCAGCCTCAGCCTGCAGGTATGTCCTCCGGAGATTTAAGCGTACCGACTGTGAAGGGAAACATAAGAACTTCCTTCAAAAATAACAAGACTGGTTTTAGGCTAAAATTAAAAGTGCCTAAAGGTTCCACGGCAATTGTCACGATGCCCAAAGGATCACCGATCTTACTAAACAATAAGGCAGTGATTGAGACAGAAGGAGCCGGAAATGATACTGGATATGCTACTTTTAAATTAGCTGCCGGAGATTACGATATAAGAAGAAAACTTCCCCTATAATAAGAACAGATAAGGCGCACCTAGCTGTGCGCCCTATTGTCTATAATTATCGTTTCCGCTTGACCAATATGCAAAGCAGCCTACTCGTGGCAAAACTAACCAGTGTACCCACCGCAGCCGTCAATACCGTCTGCAGCACATCGCCCAACGAGAAGCTTGCCCAAAGAGAACACAGTGTACCTCCGAGCGCTGAGATGCGCATATCATTCCACCTCATCCGCCCCACTCCTTTCTTTGGGTAACACAGGCGCTTCGGCTTCCTCAAGGGTAGGCATTGGCATATCCTGAGCTGTGCCACTTGATCGATGCCAGCCGACATCCAAATCAGCAATTGACTTTTCATTAGGAGGCTTATCCTCCTCCATGACGGTTTTCACGATACCCAGTCCTAACGCAATATATTTTAAAATATTTCCAGCCTTTCCAGGCAATTTAACGGGTGCGGCAAGAACCACCTGCAGCACCTGTCCTATTTTGTTTAAGATTTTTTTCATACTTACAGCTTTTTAAAATCACTCCCTGCTTTATTCGAGCAATAATCGAGGACAAAGAATTGAAAGCATGGCATTGCGACTGCCAATCCACCAATACCAACTTCGATAAATCAGCAGGTAAAGGAATAGAAAATATAGCGCTCTGACTGTCAAGATCTGACGGGATCTGGCGTACATATGAATCACTGTCTGAGCACAGCGAGATTGATTTATATAGCCAGAGAACTAAAAAGATGACACAAAAGAATGCAATTCGCTATTCCATACCTGCATTTATCGAATATTCAAATACACTTCATCACCTTGATCCCATAGGCTATACACCAACGCTTTAAGCTTTGCTAAAGCTTTTCCACTATAATCTCCTCGGCCTTCACCAGTTAAAGTCGTCACAGGCGCTATGCAGCCCTGCAATTCTTTCAATGCATTGTTGGCGGCATGGATCAGAATAGCTTCCCGTCCGAGCACGATTGGAATGCCAATCTGTTCCCCATGCTTGGGGTAGCGCCGCTTTTCGAGTTTGTACTGGCCTATGGGGATGCAACTGATCCGTGGAATGTTATTTCGGTCGGGCAGCTCAATCGTATGGCAGATCACCTCGCCCTGATAGGTGATGGTACCGTTGGTTCCCTGTGCGCCATATTTCCGTTGGAGCAGCAGGACATGTTTGTTTTTCATTTCGTGGAGTACCCTAGATAACGTGACCGTGAATACTTTTTACCTTTTCTGTCGCAGAACAGCAAGTAAACGTGAAAACTGTCGGCTTCGAAGCCTGCAGGGAGGAGCAAGATGACCTGCCCATCGTATCGTCTCCAGACCTTTTCGTTTATAAAAGCATATCCCTTTTCAACCTGATAAGCACAAAGGATAATCTGATCGTCCAATGGATATAGGTTATCGCTAGGAACTGTATACGTGACTATTATGCGATCTTTTTCGCGTGTTAGTATAGGCTTATTTGCTGGTGCAATGGAACCGTCGCTCAAAAGAACCAGTGCTGGGTCTACCACAGGCCCTTCGGCCTCATGCCTGATTGCGATACGCAACGTGTGACTCAAGGCCTGCCCGAATGGAAGCGACCTTTTTCGCTTGGCCTGTTCAGCAAAGCCTTTTTTGATCAATCCATTGAGCGGAGCCAAAAAGGCACACGCAATTTTAAATGTTTCCCGAACGCGCAGCTGCGCAGGAGTCGGCGCTTTTTTTACCATAATAAAAAGAGATAAAAAGGCTGAGCCAGATCGACTCAGCCCGTTAACATTAGATCAACTGTAGCTCGCCTAGATATACGCTTTTAGACACCTTCGTTTTTGAACGGTTGGACAAAAATAACCAGGTGTGTACCGAACCAGTCGTGAGATGGTCAGGCACCATAAAGGATACCACCCCCGTCTCCCGCGTACTTGGCTTGGTGGAAGAGATAAACTCATCCTTTTCGGGGTGGTAAGCCAGCACATAGACGAGATCGTCACCAAAGGTTTCGAAAACGTCGCTACCGCCCGTGGACCAGCTGTAGGTCAATTCGCCCGAATCGTAGGCAACTGCTACCGTTCCACCACCGTACAGGCCCCCGTCTGCAATGCTGATGTTGCCATAGTCGAGCGCATAGTTTGGATAAACGCCCGTAATGGCCCTGTTCAGATTAAATTGAAATGCCGCATTGATCGGTGTCAATTTTTCTGTGTTTTTAAGGCCGAAGCCAATTTTTAAAAAGAAGTTGATGGGCAGTAGGAAACGCATCAGCGTTTTGAATTTTTCCTGCTGCATCATCTGTGCTTCCGATGCGGGCTTCGTTCTTTTTTTGTAAAGCCCTTTAATGTAGTTGATACTCTTCCAGCTACTTCCGATTACTGAGCCGGCTTTACCCTTAAAGCCTCCATTTGCTCCATGTACAATAGTTCCCATGTGTTATCGTCAACCCTTTTTTCATACCGGTATTTCTGATTGACATAACAAACATAAAACACTTTAAATCAACAACAAATACCATCACAATGAATGACCGAGCGCTGACCGATAGGCTTCGTATTTTTGACTGATCATAGACTGGCTGCACAATCGGCTGCACAATCGGCTGCACAACTGGCTGCACACTAGAAATGTATTGTGCCGGAGGAATCCGGCAATCAAAACGAAGCGCATGGTGCGGGTAAGCAGGATAGTCTATGTCATTTTAGTACTGCATGGTAAAATGTTCTGCTGTTGTTTAGAAGAAGGATATGTTCTGATTGACAAAATTTGTTGAAATCTCCTGCTGCCGGATGATCTTTGGTAGGTACATAATAATGGGTCGCAATATCGTCTGCATTCCGCCAGAGCATGCAGTATGCCATTGGCCATTTCGTTAAGATGGGTTGCAAAATCGTAGTAAACCAGTTTGGATCGGTAATCCGTTCGAGACCCGTTTCGGTCAATGCCGCAATCTTACCTTTTTCCACTGCTAAAGCCGAAACAATTTCCATCTTCATTCCGGCTGCTGCTGGATCATTGGCACCATCAGGTCGAAAATCCCAATAATTGTCCATGCCTAGAATATCCACATATTCATCACCTGGAAATTGGGTAAGATATTCCGCCCGGGTGTAAAACTTACAGTCGGGGGAAAACGCATAGAGCAATTGGTGAACGCCCAGCTCTTCTCGCAGATAGTGAACGGTATAGCGCCATAACTGAACAAATTCTTCCTTAGTAGCATGCCCCTTTCCCCACCAAAACCAATCGCCATCAAACTCATGAAAAGGTCTGAAAATAATTGGAATAGCTTCTCCATTCGGCCCCTTACACTGCGCCAAGAAATCAGCTATCCGATCAAGATAAGATTGATAAACAGCATTCGAAGTGCCCCCGGGCAAAATTTGGCTCACGGCAAGCTGCGGATTACTTTTCCATTCGTAGGATCCACCGTTTACAGGATTTGACATGTGCCATGAAAAGGTAATAATCCCTCCTCTTCGATACATATCCTTCACCACCTTTACAAGCCTTTTGGTTTCACTTTCCCGATAGCCCTTATCCTCGTGTGTGAGTTGTTGAAAATCGAGCCCCAGCAGTGCTGGGTGACTGCCTGTTATTTCTTTTATATCACTCCGGTTGGAGTCTCCCCTCCAATATCGGCCATAACAAAGTGCATCCTGTTGGCCCAGAAGGACTTTTCCTTTTGATTGAACTGCTTTTAAGTAGTTGTACAACGCTACGGTTTCACTTGTGGCCATACGATCAATAGGTCCATTGGATTGCGCCAAAAGATTATTGAAGAGCATTGCGAACAGGATCAAGTAGAAAGTAACTTTTCTTTTCATCATATCATTCTAAAATTTTCGATCATTTCCAAACACATGCGCCCATTGTGGTAAGGGCACTTCCAGAATCCAGCTTTATCTTCTTTATCATTTACCTTTGCATTTTCAAGCCTACTCCAATACCATTCGCCCCTCTCCTTATCGATTAAATTTGACTTGATATAGGACCATATATTTTTCGCTTTTCCGGTATAGGACAAGTCATCCAATAGCCGTCCTAAATATGAAAAACCGACTACAGCTTCCGCCTGTACCCACCAGTGGCGCTCACGGTCCCAATGTCCGTTATTTCTTTCATAAGCTAAGCTATTATCTGGCAAAATACCCTCCACTGCCGCACGACCGATATGGATAACCACAGCTTTCACTTTCTCCAGCAGATCCGGATCACCGAGAACCTTGGCTGCTTCCAACAGTAGCCATGCAGCTTCAATGTCATGGCCAAAAGACTGTGCTTCGCCTTTTACCTGCCATGTTTCATCAAAAAAGAGCTGGAGATGTCCCGTAGCTTCGCTATATATCCTTTCCAGGAATAAGGTTATCAAATCAGCCTGTGCCTTCATCAGGTCTTCATCCATCCATACACGGAGTAGGTTGGTATAAGGTTCCAAAATATGCAGGTGCGTATTCATGGTCTTGGCTTCGTTTTCATCTTTCGCGCTGAGACGCATATCGGCAATGGGTTGCCAGTCTTCAGTAAAAGCTTCCCTGTACCCGCCTAATTCATCATCTTTGCAGCGTTCGATCTGATAAAATTGTTTTTTTGCATAGTCCAGTGCCTCCGGATAGCCCGTTGCACGGTAATATTCGGAAAACGCATAGAGTGCAAATCCCTGGGCGTAAGTTTGTTTTTTACGGTTTACTGGATGCCCTCGGAAATCAAGTTCCCAATACACGCCACCATACTGTTTATCCAGAAAGTAGTCCCTAAGATAGCAGTACGCTCTTTCTGCAATCTGCCGGTAGGCATCGCGCCGTAGAACACGGTAAGCAGCGGAAAATGTCCACAGGATTCTCGCATGCATCACCACTCCTTTGTTGGCATACCTATGCAATACATTGTTCCCGTCAATGCGGCCAAAAAAGCCACCATGCTCCGTGTCTACCATTTTGTCCATCCAATAGGGAAGGATATTATTTTCAATTTCTTCTTTAAAACCTCTCATTGTTTCGAACTTTTCTCTTTGGATCACATGCGACGCGCTGCAAGCTGTGCAGCAATCTCTTGCATTCTTTTCTCTGTCAGCGGATAAAGACTGATAAACACAATGGACAATACTGTTCCTATGGCCGGAAATAGGCTCAAAAACATTTTTATTCCACTCAGCGTCTCCTCCGACTGCAGCTGGTTGGCCTGAAAGCCAAAATAGCCAAGCAACCAGCCGGTTACTGCCGTCCCCAGCGCCCAGCCCAATTTTTGGCTCATCGACGACGAACTAAAGATTAGACCTGTTGCCCTATTGCCTGTATTCAACTCCGAATAATCCGCACAGTCGGCATACATAGACCATAGTAATGGAAACACTGTTCCAGCGCAGCTACTGATCACGATCTGCAGGCCAAAAATTCCCCAAATCTGGCTCTCATCGAGCCAATAAAATACGATACTACCTCCTGTTGCCACGAGCATAGCTAACATAAATGTATTTTTCTTCCCGATTTTATTGCTCAATGGAGCCGCCAAAACTACACCTATGATATTGGCGATCTGACCCAATGCCAGGTAAAGGCCACTCAACACAAAGGGAATATTCAGCAACACGATTTTACCATAATGCGCTTCGTGGACATAATATTTGAAATAATAAAGTGCTGCCCCATCGCGAACCGAATTGAATACCAAGGTTGAAACTCCTGCTCCCAATAAAATCCACCAGGGACTGTTGTTCAATAAATCTTTGATATCCTGCTTGAGACTACTTTTGGTATCCGCAACTGGCTGAACCCGTTCACGCGTCCAAGCAAAACAGAGCAGAAATAGAACGACGGCGCAGAGCGCAATTACCGCTGCAGCCATCACCCAGCCCTGCTGCTGGGCTTCTATATGCGCGTTGTAGCCACTAAAAAAATTGACCATCGGATTGAAGAGCAATAGCGTCACGAAACTTCCGAGATAGGCAAAAGTCATTCGGAAAGTGGCCAATACACCTCTGGTTTTGGGCGATGCACTCATTACCCCTAACAAAGAAGCATAAGGCACATTGATGGCTGAATAGACCATCATCATGATCGAATATGTCACATATGCATACAGCAGCTTGCCGCTTTCGGCAAGTGCTGGCGTGTAGAACGTAAACACCCCAATGACGCCAAATGGTACCGCTACATACAGCAGGTAGGGTCTGAATTTTCCCCATTTAGACTGGGTACGATCTGCCAGCACACCAATAACAGGGTCAAACAAAGAATCCCAGACACGCGTAACCAGAAACATGGTGCCCACCACTTTTGCTTCCATCCCGAAGATATCGGTATAGAAAAACATCAGGTACATGCTAAACAATTTCCAGAACATGGACGAAGCAGCATCCCCTAGCCCATAACCGATTTTTTCCTTTAATGTAATATGTTCCGTTTTACTCATTATTCTCGTTTTGCGATAAATTTAAACATTTTATTGGTTTAAGTTTTTCGAAATAATCTTTACCAGCGTCTCGACAGATGTTTTTGACCGCATGCCATCCGCTGTTGTAGACAAGCAATAATCCACTAGTTTTTCGATTGAAGATACGGCCACGTGCATGCGGGTATCACTAGAGGCATAATAAAGATAAACTGTTCCATCGTCATCGGCTATCCAGCCATTGCTAAAAAGTACATTTGAAACATCACCGACGCGTTCCTCGCCCATTGGTGCCATCAGATGGCCGGCAGGTTCAGCAATGAGTTTGTCCGGAGCAGCGAGATCTGTCAGATAAACATACAGGACATAGCGAAGACCAGCAGCACATGCGCGGACGCCATGCGCGAGGTGCAACCAGCCTTTCGGCGTTTTTATGGGTGCGGGCCCTTCGCCATTTTTTAACTCCTTGATGGTGTGATAATACCGATGATTTATAATTTTTTCTTCGCTTACAATCGCATTCTCCATCGTATCCACCAGTGCCCATCCGATTCCACCACCACTTCCAGTATCGATAAACCCATCCTGAGGGCGGGTATATAAGGCATATTTTCCGTCGACAAATTCGGGGTGCAGCACCACATTGCGCTGCTGGCTCTTGGCGATCAAATCGGGTAGCCTTTGCCAGTGCTTTAGATCTTTTGTCCGTACAATTCCCGCTGCCGCCACGGCCGAAGATAAATCGCCGGAAGGTGCTGCCGGATCTTTCCGTTCCGAACAGAAAATACCATAAATCCAGCCGTCTTCGTGCAGCGTCAAACGCATGTCGTAGACATTGGTATCAGGATTGTCCGTCTCGGGAAGATCGACCGGAAAATCCCAGAACTTAAAATTGTCGATTCCATTTGGGCTTTCTGCTATGGCAAAGAAAGACTTGCGGTCATTTCCTTCGACCCGTACGACCAACAGGTATTTATCGTTCCATTTGATCGCACCGGCATTAAAGGTTCCATTGATACCAAATCGTTCCATCAAAAATGGATTGCGCTGTTCGTTTAAGTCGTATCGCCAGAACAGCGGTGTATGCGCCGCCGTAATGACCGGATTCTGATAGCGTTGATAAATGCCGTTGCTGTCCTTCACTGGGTAGTTTTTTCTTTCCAATAGGGCAAAGTAATCTGCTTCAACGTCTTTAAGACGTTGTTCAAATAATGTACTCATGATTCGAATTAAATATAAAGTAAGTTCTTCTGTATGTTTGATTTATCTTTCTTTTCCAACTTGGAGGGTGCGTCTAAACAGGTCCAATCCAGCCTCGTAAAATGCATTCCCGGTGCTATGTCCATGCTGCGGAAAAGCCATCCATGATTTTTCACTTTTCACCTGATTGTAAGCGGCAAAATTGATGTGTGGCGGACAAACGTTGTCCTGCACGCCAATGCCCATGACCAATGGTACGCGGATTCGGCTGGCCAGATTTTTAATATCGAAATAGGAAAGCGTCTGGTACACCTTTTTCCAGCTTACCTCCGGATGTTGTGCCCGGTAATGATCCACATCCGATTTTGGCCAGGGTGCGATTTTGAAATAATCCTGAAAATCGGATAAAAAAGGAATACCAATGGCCACTGCCTTTACACGAGTATCCAACGATGCGGCGACGACCGACAATGCGCCTCCCTGACTTGATCCGCGCACAGCAATACGCTCCCCATCGATTTCATCCCTTGAGCTGACAAAATCCAGCGCACGCAGCACATCCATAAATGCCCCGCGATAGTAATACGTATTTTTATTGTCTATCCCGTAGGTAAACCAGGTACCGAAATGATTGGACTTCTCATTCAATGCCTGTCCGCGGATGGAAAGTACAAAATAGGCAAACCCATCCCAGCTTTGATTCGGAAAATAGGGTTTTGACCCATAGCCCATGTACTCCACAATGACGGGGTGCATTCCTGCTTTTTTAGGTTTAGCGTAGTAGCCCATGATCAGTTCATTATCCAGCGAGCGCATGGATACGTGGTACATCTCATAATCGAGCTTGGACTGCTCTGGAATCAGCATCAGTTGATAATCTGGCTGTACGCTAGCGAGCTGCGCTTTATTGGCCTTCCAGAATGTATCAAAATCTGCTGCTTCATCGTTCGGCGAAGCAATCTTTTCGGGCTCATAACCTACGTTCACCTGCTCTTCCAGCTTTTGGCCCCCATCCATCTCCACAGACACCTTGTAGCGGTAAAATCCCGGCTCGGCATTTTTTAACCCAAAGGTACCCATGGTAGCTGTCGCATGTGCGGGAATATCGATCTTCAACTCTTGCGATTTGACCGGTTTATACGCATCCGTGGTCACTACAATCCTGACGGTTGCAAGCAGTGATTTTTTACCTTTGTTTTCTATAGTCGGTGCTATGGCGATACTATCCTCACCCAGAAAAATATAATCGTCATCCTGTACATTAACTTTCAGCTTAAGTTTATCGACCGTTGAAGCGGGCTCTACCGTCATTACAGCTGCATTCAAGAAGCCGCCATTGGCGCTCCACCCATCAAAAAATTTGATGGCAATCACATTGTCACCGGTAAGATCAAGTGCTTCCAGGGGAACAAAATACCGACGTCGCTGATCAAAGTAGCCGGCAAAATTAGGCGGAAACTCCCCCGTTTTACCGACTAATATTCCATTGACATACACTTCTTCACAGGCTGCAAATTGACCGAGGTCGATTTGCACGCCTTCTGCCTCGGCAATTTTTTGCTGCATCGGCGCCGGAAAGACCAGTTGCTTGCGGTACCAGCCAAAACCCAGTTGTAACAGTTGCCCCTGCTCTTTGAGCGGTTTATCAGAAACCACGCTTGCCCAATGTTGATCCCGATAGTTTTTTGCGTTCCAGCTGCTGTCCTTGCCTTCACCTGCATGAAACTTCCAATTGGCACCAACATTATGGGCCATACTATTCTTAGCCTGCTGCTGCGCGTGACCTTTTAATGCTGCCGTACCATACAGCAGCATTAGCAGTGCAGTTTTTACAACGTTGCTCATTTATTGTTTCTTTTTAAATCTTGTCGCACCATTTTTCCCCAGGGTTTGAGCTGGCTTTCCGACCAGCCATATGCTGGCACCTGTTCATCCGCAATCATGGAGCAGCTTTCATTTTTGTCCGCGATAGACCAGGCTATCCAGCTGAGTTTATGGCGATGCATCCATTCCCTCCAGATTGCCCATTCCTCTTGGTCTATCGGTCCGTTACCGTCGGCATTCATCCCCGCACATTCCGACACAAAAATTGGAATACCTTTGGCCAGCGCATAGTCGGCACGGTCGCGAAGAAACTGCTGATGTGTACCTGCATAGAAGTGTACCGTATACATCAGGTTAGTAAATCCTTGGATGGGGTTATCGGCGACAAGATGGATATCCTGATCCCAGTTTGGGCAGCCCACCAAAATGATATTGTCTGGATCTATGGCCCGAATAACAGGTATTACTTCCTTTGCATAGGCTTGGATTTCGTCCCAGCTTGTCTCCGTGGGTTCGTTAAATATTTCATAAATGACATTTGGATAACTTCCATATTTTTGCGCTACGGTGCGAAAGAAGGCCTTGGCCTCTTGCGGATGTAGCTGATGTGCATGCCAATCAATAATGACGTATATGCCCGCGGCTATTGCTGCATCGATCACGGTATATAGATGCTTCAGCGCTGCCTCGGGATTTTGTAAGTACGCCTGATCAGGCTCTACACCAATAGCCGCGCGGACAACCTGTATATTCCAGTCTCTTTGAAGCCAGTCAATGGTCTGCGCCTGATAAAAGCGGGGCCACCAGTTGTGCCAGCCCAAGCTTACGCCATGGAGCGCCAGGGTATCGCCGTGTGCATCGAGTAGTGCTGTACCCGACACCCGGAGCTGACCGTGTTGGGCAACGACTGTTTTATCATCTGCTTGTGGACTGTTCCATGCCGATCGGCAAGCCAGTGCCAGCAACATAGTTACCAGCAGCATGGGGTAAACATATCTTTTCAACCGGCCTCCTATTTTTTAACAATACGAATATTAACGATACTAAAGTCGTCGTTAGTTTCAGCAGTTGGCTGAAAAACAAAGACAAAGTTGTTCCAGCCCATTTGCAAATACGATCCATTTGGCTGGCCATCATCTTTAAAAAATTCGATCAGCGGATGCCGTACCGTTTTCCATTTTCCATAGGTATTGAAAGAGCCGTTTGCTGCTAAATTCCACCGCATTTGGCTGCGTCCGCCATCCATAATAAAATTACCCACGCTAATTGGAGCCGTCGTTTTTGTATTGATTTCAAAATGTACTTCATAATCTTTGGGATTGGCAACTATCTGCGCATCCTGCATATCAAAACCCGACCAAAAGAATTGATTCCAGGACCATGCGCCTGAGCTTTGATGGAAACGTATAAATTTGGCAAAACCAGGTAACGGTTTGGGATCACCCGTAGCGGTGCCATCTGTTATGAAGTCCGATAAACTATTCATATCGACAATTTGAAGTCCCCTGTCGCGGTAACGAATACTTTTGGGTGTTTCCATCAAATCGCTGGACAGCGTCATCACAGCCCCTTCCGATGCGCCTGCCGGCACAACGAAATACAGCGAATCACTGGTGGCCCTAACTGGTTTGATACTCGTGCTATTAAACATAAACTGCCCATCCGTCTCATTCAATTTGTAGAGATCCATATATTTACCCAACACAATAGTGGTATCTCCCGGGCTGGCAAATTCATTAAAAAAGCCATCAATTACGACGTTGGGAATCTTAACCTCGAAGGGGAATTCGGTTGATCCCTTTTCTGTTACTACCGTAATTTTATTCGTGACAACCGCTGGTACGGCCCGGGGTACTGCCAATGTGATGCGCGAGCGGACGGCATAGATTGTTTTTAAGTCGACTTCCACATCGTTAAAGCGGATTGATTTTACCTGCGCCAGATTATCTCCCTGCAAGACAATCATCTGGGTCAGTTCGCCAGCTGTAATGGCCGTTTGGAGATCCGCTGCCGTAGAAATCTTCTGTACCGAAGGTGCCCCGTTTGAAGTGAGCTGATTGTCGTAGTTATCGTCGTATTTCACAATATCTTTCTGACAAGAAGCTCCCGCTGTCAGCAGTGCCAACAACGATAAGCTAAAATATGTAGATTTATTTATTTTCATAATTTACTAAGACTAGTGGATTAATTCCATCCTGGGTTATTGGTTGTAATATTCGTATTGACCCCTACCGCTGTATTTGGGATCGGGTACAACAAGTGTTTATCCGTTCTGCTTTTTAGTACGCCAACTTCATCTACCCCGCCGATCCTGTTCATGACGTCGAGATAAATGCCCCATCGAATCAAATCCCACCGGCGGTCTCCCTCGAGGGCAAGTTCCATCGCACGCTCTTCCAATACTGCCGATCGGAATGCAACCTGATTATCGATGTTGCCATCTCCGGTGAGGCGATGTGGCGTGGCATTACTACGTTCGCGCACCTGATTCAGTTTGGCCAACGCTGCGGCGCGTGCTGCTCCACTGTTTTCGACCTCATTGGCTGCCTCGGCATAGATTAGCAGGACATCGGCAAAACGTAAGAAATACCAGGCGGCATCTGTTCGTTCTATTTTATTGTCACTTACATCCGCATATTTTGTTAAATAGGCTAGGAAGTCTGCTGATTTTTCACTTCTATAATTTGCGCCATCGTTGAACGGAGCCTCGGGGGGCACAAAAGTACCGCTCGAATTGGTATATCCCTTTGCTTTACGGGTCCATTCTTCATTGTTGGGGTAATAAGAGCCCCCGCCCCAGCTGGCATCGCCGCCCTGTCTGATCCATCGATGCATCACTCCGCGCACAATCCGATAATCTTTGCTTTCAAAGAGTTTATACCAATGGTCCCGCATTCCCCACCATAGTCCGGTTTCAATGTTGCCTTTGGCATTATAAGTGCCGGTATAGCCAGCAGAGAATTGTACTCCGTAGTTTGCATTGCCAGCCACCGACTGCAGCGTCCAGATATTTTCGCTGCTGTTGCGGTTGGCTCTCAAAAACACCTGGTCATAAGGCAATAAGGCATAAGCACCATACTTTCCGTTGATGACCTCAAGGGCTTTATCACGCGCTTTGGTAAAATATTCTTGTGCATTCAAACTCGCATAGCCAGCGAGCTGTTTCTTGCTCACTGTAAATGTCGCCGGGCTGGTAAATACTTTTTCAGTTCCGTTCATCGTAAAGGGAACTCCGCCCCGGACATTTACATTACCTGTCGCCAAGGCACCCGATCCCATTGTCACATACACCTTTGCCAATAACGATGCTGCAGCGCCAGCAGAGGCTCTCCCCGGCTGAAAACCGGCATCTGTATTTTTATACATCATGGTCTCGGCCTGGCTGAGCAAGTCAATGATATGTGCATACACAGTCGGTATTGGCTGACGCGGTTGATTGATGTCCCCACCAGCATTGACGGTGATCGTGTGAATGGGCACTTCCCCAAATGCACGTACCAACAGAAAATAGGCATATGCTTTTAGGAAATTCAATTGTCCGATTGCATTATTTTTTACTGGTTCCGACAGTGTCTTCATCGGGGTAATATTTTCGATCGCCAGGTTAGCGCGGTGAATGAGATTATAGGGTCCTTCCCAGGTCATTTTGGTATAATCATTATTCTGGAAATTGCCGGCGCCCAAATTGCCGAACGACCAATCGGGTCCCGACATGTAGTCACAATCAAACTCGAGTGCCGGAGGGAAAACGTTCCAGCGAAACATATCATCTAAGAGTTTGCTGTAGGTACCCGCTACCCACTGATCCGCCCCTGTTTCAGAATCAGGAATACTTTCGGGTTCGATAAAATCAAATTTTTTCTCCTCAATCATTTTTGCGCAGCCCCCGATAACCGGTAATCCTAACAGGGCCAGTAGTGCATACGTTATATAGGTTTTATTTTTTTTGGTCAACATAATCATCAGCGTTTAGGAATATTAAAAATCAGCTTTTAAGCCCAGCGAAAAATTTCTACTCGTCGGATACGAATAGATATCTACCCCTTTTCGTGAAGGGTCGCCTGCGAAAGCGTTCACATCCGGATCAAACCAGCTGTATTTTGTAATCGTAAAGAGATTGGTCGCACTCGCATAGATATAAAGCGCGTTGAGACCTTTGAAAGGATTATTGAACGTGTATCCGACATTGACATTTTTGAGGCGCAAGTAAGACCCATTTTCGACGTACCTGTTGGAGGTCAACATGGTCCGTGTATAGCCCGCCACCGCCTTTGGCCAGCGCGCATCCTGTGGGTTTTCAGCTGTCCATCGGCTATCGTATAGCTTTTGGGGAATATTGCCAATATTTCCCATTTTCATATCCATCAGGTTGGCATTCAAAATATCGTTCCCTACAGATCCCTGCAGGAAGATGCCCAGCGTAAAATTCTTATACTTCAAGTTATTGGTCACACCAAAAACAAAATCGGGATTGACATTGCCAATGACCGTGCGGTCTGCAGTCGTAATTTCGCCGTCGCCATTCAGGTCGCGGTATTTGATTTCTCCAATTTTGGACGTTACCAGACCGTTACTTTCATTGGCATACACTTTTTCTGCTCGCACCTCTGCCTCATTATCATAAAATCCGTCTTCCACATAGCCAAATATTGTTCCGATCGGATAGCCATTGCGCTGCAAGAAGATGTTGTCTGCATTGTACCACAGCCTGTCTGAAAAGGCGTCTGCATTTAACCCCTGTACTTCATTGCGATTGAAGGAAATATTGGCATCAATATTCCATTTGAAGTGATCACGATTTATCGCTGCAAATTTACCTGTCATTTCGAGCCCTTTATTGGTGACATTGCCAGTTGAATTTATCCACATATTCTTAAAACCAACATCGCTGCCGATTGGAATATTCTGCAGCAGACCGTTTGTCTTTTTGTAGTAAGCATCTACTGTCAATTGAATCCGGTTATTTAAAAAAGCCATGTCTACCCCAGCATTAAATTGATCCGTTACTTCCCACTTCAGGTTGGGATTGAGCGCGCCCCGCCAGTCCACCTCAGCAAAACCACTGTTGAGACTTCCATTGATGGGGTAATTGGCCACTCCCAACACCGCTTTTGTTTGATACGCATTTACGCCTTGATTACCGGTCTGCCCATAGCTTACCCGCAATTTGAGGTCATTGAAAAAATTCAGGTCTTTTATAAACTGTTCGTCGGACATGCGCCATGCCAATGCTCCAGACAGAAAGTTTGAAAACTGCTGCCCTACAGTTAGACGGCTGGAGCCATCCCGTCTTATGGAAGCTGTAGCGATATACTTACCCTTATACGAATAATTTGCGCGTCCCAATAACGAAACCATTGCTGTCTGTCCACGATTACTGATGAGCGCCTCCGGATTCAATGCTGTTTGCATATTAAATTCTCCTGTAATATCGTTCGGAAAATTGGTGGCGCTCATGGATTTGCCGCCATAGTCTGCCCGTTCATAGGTAAAACCGGCGACAGCGTTTAGATTATGGTCCTGTTTGAACGTTTTATCGTAGGTTAAGATCGATTCGGCCGTCAAATTTTGATACCAGTTATCGCTCTGCCCGCCCATTCCATTGCGAGGTGTACGCCCTTCCTGGGTATTTCGGTTATAATAGGTATTGCGGTTGTTGTTGGTATAGCCAAAACCAAAATTCTGGCGAAAAGTCAAATTGCGTAAAATCTTTACACTGGCATAAGAAGAGGTGAATATCATATTTGATTTGAGCTGATCTTTTGCCGTATTGACATACACCCCAGGATTAGAGGCCAGCCAATTGAGCTGATCGGACTCGATCGTGGACATGTTGGGACCGTACGTTACCGGGAATAGCAATGCCGAACGTATAATCCCGTAATCGTAGGCATTCGATTTAGCGAAGTTATTTGTACCGTTGGTATAGTTTATATTTGATCCGAGTTCGAGCCAGCTGCGCACCTTTCGTCCCACATTAGCGCGAAACGCAATACGCTTATAGTCTGACCGTTTGATGATGCCCCGCTGATTGAGGTAGTTACCCGATATCATATGCCATCCTTTATCACTTCCACCCGAAAGGCTCAAATTATATTCTTGTTGCAAGCCATTTTGATAGATTTCGTCCTGCCAGTCGGCACCTTCCACCATCGAGGTGTTTCCATGTTCGTCTGTGCGCAATCCCGGTGACAGAAAATCTTCAGGGAATGGATTATACGTACCGTGGTCAAAGCTGCCCTGTTGCGGATAAGACCATATTCCAGCATAAGGAAGTGTGGAATAATTCAGCCCTTCATATTTCTCACTATTGATGGCCTGTTCGTTGATGTAGTTGGCATAGGTGTAGGGATCGAGCATTTTGATCTTTTTGCCCAATTTCGAAACACTTAAATTTGACGTAAACTCGACCTTGTCGACGCCATTTTCGCCTCTTTTGGTGGTGATGATCACCACGCCGTTCGCGCCTCTAGACCCATAGATGGCGGTAGCTGAGGCATCTTTAAGCACCTCAATCGATGCGATATCATTGGGGTTAATGGCGGCTAATGCATTTGAAGTCTGCATATTATTGCTATTGGCCGAGCTAGCTGGTGTAGACCCTGTTTCAAAAGGAATGCCATCCACAATGTAAAGTGGCTGCGAACTGGTCGTAAAGGAGTTGGTCCCCCGGATGGTAATGGATACACCAGCACCTGGAGCCCCATCGTTCTGGTTGACTGTGACACCCGCCATCCGTCCCTGTAGTGCCTGATTGATACTTGGCGCCGGGTTTCCGGCCAGGATATCATCGGCTTTTACCTGGCCAACCGATCCCGACATGTCCCTCTTTTTTATCGTTCCATAGCCAATAATGACCACCTCGTCCAACACATCAGATTTGGGATTTAGGTATACCTTGATTGACTGCCGCGCGGTGACTTTTACCGTGCGTGTCTCCATACCCAGAAACGATATATACAGATTGTCTCCTAAACTGACCTCAATTTGGTAATTGCCCTTTTCGTCTGTCAGCGCAGTTTTTCCTGCGCCGTTGCGCACCGTTGCTCCGGCTATCGGTAAATTGGTCTGTTGGTTTATTACCTGTCCCGATAGCTGCAGTTTTTGGGCAAAAGTAAGCATCGGAGTAAGGCCAGCAACCATACAGGCATAAAAGATTTTTTTGATCATTTTTGAGTTCCCTTAAAATTGGTTATTTAAATTGCTTTAACTACTTCCAAAACTAACAACAATGGGCACTCAAGGCTAATACTTTTTTATCTTCTTCTCATGCTATTTAAACCAATAACAGCATTTATAACTTTTTAAAGTAATGTATAACCTATATTTTTTTAGCCGTATGTATACGTTCGGCTCACCAATAGAATTTAGAATTGCGGTATTTAGTCCGGAAGTCTGTAGGGGTTGCGCCTTTCTTTTTCATAAAGGTGCGGTTGAAATTGGATAGGTTGTTAAAACCCGACAATAATGCAATTTCGGCAATGCTGTGTGTTGTATCCACCAGCATCCGGCTGGCGTGGCCCAGCCGAATATCGTTTAAGGTATCGACAAAAGTTCTGCCGGTCCGTTGTTTTAGAAATCTACTTAAAGAAACAGCGGTCATCCCGATCAGATCGGCGGCTTCACCTAGCGACACTTCCTGCTGATAATTTTTGGAGAGGTAGCGTAATACTTTTTCAACGCGTCGGCTATCGTGCTGCCCGATACTGCTGTGAAAAGAACGACTGCAGAGTTCGCGCATGTGTACATCTTGTGATAAAATAAACAGGATATCATACAAACGTACCACAGAATGGAAGCCATCTTTTTCATAGGCGAGCTTTTTGATCGATTCCTGTACCGCTCGAATGGTTTGCAGACTGAACGTCACACCATACACTGCCTTTTCTACCAACTGTTTGATGGAACGGAATTGATTTTTGTTGAGTAGCGTTTCACCCAATAAATCCGGCTGAAACTGTATGGTGATTTCGGAAATATGTGTGGACTGACATTTATGGTCAAACCAACCGTGCTCGAGGTTGGCATTGGCGATCAGTGTAAGTTCGAGGTCTCCGATTTCCTCTATACTATCTCCTACGATACGTTGTGCGCCAGCCGCATTTTCAATGAAATTGAGCTCAAATTCTGAATGGACATGAATTGGAAAATCAAAACATGACTTCTCTCGGGCAAATACCATGAAACAGTCTTTATCAGAAAGTGGTGTAACTTCGCGTAATATCATTGGTCTACTTGTTAGTCTATAAGGTTATCGTCGCCAATTATAAATGTCGTTTATTTTTTCGAATAAAAAAATAGGTAGTGCCGTTGCGATTTTATAGGCCGCTTTAAGGCACATTTCCTTTTGTTAACCGCAACACAACACGTTGAATTCGTGGTAAAAGCAGCAAAATAACAATGACGACCAGTACGCCCGTTAGCATCCAATCGTAATAATCGCGGGTAGCACGGGCCAATATTTGATGCCCTATCAGTTGATTAAAATAGCCTGTAGCTACTGCTTTTGCGGTAGACATATCGTTGCCGGCATGGATATATTGACTTTGAATATCCAATATCGTTAGCGGCAATTGCGGGTTGGTTTCTGTCAGTGCCTCCCGCACCTTCTCCCGAACCCCAGATTTTGCAACTAATTGTAGTTCGTTATTTAATGCCAGGCTTAGGGTAAAACCTGTAAACCTGGCCAATATCCCCACAAGCGAGGCATTAATGGCAATTTTGGGCGGTGCTGATGAAGTGGTAAAGGAAACAATCGGAACAAATAACACCCCTGTGGCTACACCATAGATCAATAGCGGGAGCAGAAAATCGACCGTCTCTCCCTGTACCGACACAAATAGGATCATATAGGCATAATAAATCGCCATGATTCCAAATCCAACAACAATCAGACGGATCAGATTATACCCCATCAGCACAAATCGGGAAGTAATAAACATACTCAGCGTGGTCCCCACGATGACAGCTGTCCATATCGGAATGGTGCTCAATGGATCATTGCCTAAAATTACCTCCAGGTAGCCATAAGCAAGCCCAGTGCTTCCTTTGAACAGGTAGAATGTAACAAGTAGGAATATCCCCAACACAAAATTCTTGGCCTTAAAGATCTGTAAATTGATCAAGGGTCTTTTGAGTTTTGATGCTCTGACGATCAAGAGTGAAAGAATAAGTAAATCACCGATACCAAGCATCCTCATGAGTGAACTATCCAACCATCCCAATTGCCGCCCATAGACCAATATGTATCCCAATAGCAGGATGAAAGAAACATAAAACAGATAGCCGATCCAATCCACCTGATACGGTGGAATCTTTTTGCTAAACCGGGCTTTACTGTTCATGGTTAACAACACCACCCCTGCCAGGATCATGAGCATGACAATAAATCCGTAGAATAGCCAGTTAAAATCAAAGAAATACAGCATCACACTGTTGTAGATGGCATAGAACGGCACAGCAATTTGTATGCAGCCGTAAAGAAGACTATACGCAATTACCCGGGCGCGCACAGCATGCAATCTTGGAAAGATAAGCTGTAACACAATTCCCGACATCAATGCGCAGGTAATCCCCTGCAAAAACTGGCAGATAACAAACACGGTCCAATCTTTAAAATGAAAGCAGACCACGGAACATAATGCATTTATAGCCAGGGCAATCAGCAAGTATTTTCTGGGCGCAAAATATTTGACTATCCGGAAGTCGAGTGCCAGGAACGCTACGGTAGAACCATAGATAACGACCATGCCATATTGTACATCGGTGGGCTGTATGCCGTAAAATCCCATTGCCGCAACCGGACTACCGTAGAAAGCGAAACTAAATAAACAGGTCATCAGAATGGCAAATATGACGGATCGCGCCACCCACTCAGCTACCCAGGATCTGAAAATCGGTATGTTATGTGCTTGCATCATTCCGCTTTTAAAACATATACATTGGCATTCATTCCGGCAGAAAGTTTTCCTAACTTTTCAGGCGTATCGGTTAATTTAATCCGAACCGGAATACGTTGCGTGATTTTCACAAAATTGCCGGTTGCGTTATCCGGTGGAAGCAGCGAGTAGCGTGAACCCGTTGTTGGCGAAAGCGACTCGATGGTACCCTTGAAGCGCTCATTCGGAAAGGCATCGACCTCAATAGCTACGGCTTGCCCGATGGTGAATTTGCCGATCTGTGTTTCCTTAAAATTGGCCATCACCCACTTTTCCTCGGCCTTGTTCACCAAAAAAGCCAAGGTTTGCCCGGGCTGTATCAGTTGACCTTCCTGAATCGTCTTTTTACCGATCTGCCCGTCAAAAGGTGCTGCAATAACTGTATATCGAATATCCAGCTGCTGCCTTTGTAGCAGGGTTTCCTTCATTTTTATCTCTGCCTGTATCGCCTGCTGCTGTGCGCTAAAATCATTCAATTTGGATTCGGCTACCTGCAAAGCTGCATTCGCCTGATCATAATCAGCTTGTGCAATGGATAAAGCGGTAGTGACATTGTCAAATTTTTGCTGCGTGGTCGATTCATCTGCCAGTAGATTTTTATAGCGCCCAAATTCTCTCTGCTGCTGCTGCAATCTGGCTTTAGCGCCGGCCAACTGCGCTTTGATCACCGCAATACTTTTACGTTGCGTCTCTTCGCTTGCGGCCAATATGGGTAATTTGGCCTGTGCACTCCGCAGTTCTGCCGATGCAGCATCTTTTTTCAGTGCGTACTCGTCCAGTTCAATGACGACGAGCGTATCCCCTTTTTTAACCAGCTGATTGTCTTTATACGCTATCCTACTGATGTATCCGCCCACTTTGGCGTTTATGGGCGAGAGATAAGCATCTACCTGGGCATCGTTGGTCTGCTCATAGCGGTACCCTTTTAAAAAATAGGTAGCTGCCCAAACTAGGATGCCTACGAATAATGCAATGCCCAATCCTTGGGTTAGGCTGACCACAATTTTGTCTGTTTTATTTTTGTTCATGATCGTTGATTAAAGAATTCCTACAATGGCCAATAGTCTGATATGGCTTACTTTTACGTCTGTCTGTGCGGTTGTTCGGTTAAATTTTGCTTCCAATAGCGCATTTTCAGCCTCCATAAGATCGGTCAGCAATGATTCCTGATTTAAATAACTGCTTCTGATCACACGGACGGTTTCAGTCGTTTGGATGATTTGCTGTTCGGCCGTTTTGACACGTTCCAAAGCTTGCTGCTGCTGCAAATAAGCTTCTTTTACTTGCAGATAGATTTCATCTTTTTGAATGTCTGCTTTTTCTTGGGCCTCCCTACTAACCACCTGGGCATGCGCGATTGCATGTTTACTTTTAAACAGGTTGTCAATAGCGTACTGCACTTTGATCCCTGTCTGGCCAAATCCCCACAGGTCATTTGAATACGGATAGAAGGAAATCTGTGGATAGGTGTAATTATAGTTCGCGTACAAAGAAACTTTGGGCAATACCATCGCTTTCATCTGCCTTACGTTCAATTCGCTCCATTTGATGTCACTATGGGCTATTTTGTATGCCGGGGATTGGTTAAACGCCAGGTCTACATACGCGGTGTAGTGATCATCTTCGAAGGCATTTAATGCAGCACTGTCTGTATGGGTGATTGCCAATGCAGCGTCGTTTGCACGCCCCATCAGTATATTGAGCCGTTGTTTGGCGATTTCAATCTTCTTCGTCAGATCGGAAAGGTTGAGTTCCAATTGCGACAATTTCACCGAGATTCTCAGCACATCACTCTTTAGCACAGTACCGTTGTTATGCAGACTTTCTATTAATCGCTTTTGCTTTTTCTCTGCTTCGATCTCGGCATCAAGAAAATCGTAGAAATGCAAAAACTTATAGAGATCGAAATAAGCAACAGCGACGTCTAATTTTACGCGATGCTTTTGCAGATCTGCTTCGTATTGTTTTCGTGTCGCCTCTTCCTTTTTCAGGGCGATATTCCTTTTGTCCTTCCCGCCATTGTACAGATTGAAGTTTAGGTTGTACCCCAGGCCATAGCCATAGCCTTTTACAGGCACATCCTGTGGCGCAGCGAACAATCCATCGTCATAGATCAGAAATTTAGAATTGAGTTTTACATCGGCACCAACCGATAGTTCGGGCAACAAACGGTCTTTAGCTTCCAAAATTGCTAGTTTACTTTGCTGCAGATCGAGGTCGGATAGTTTGAGCTGCCGGTTATTTTTCTCGGCCACGGTCCACATTTCTTCCAAACTTAAGGGTTCGATTTTTTCTGTCTGCTGCGCGTAAATAGCGGGCGCAATGAACAGCAACAGTATGCCGAAAATAGGCTTGGCTTTTAAGCAGTTTTTGAGCATCTTTTTCAGTGCATCAAAAACGAATGTTAAATCGCATAGCGGCATCAGCGGACTGGCATAGGCGCAAGCCAGCCAATACCGATACGTTTTGTCAGTTTCTTCCGATGGAAGCGGCGAAATTCGTTTATCGGGTTTTATGATTTTTTGTTCCATGTTGATTTTATGAAGATTAACACCGCAAAATTATCCAACACCGTAGACCAAGTTTTTATATAATTAGCCTAATATTTACTAAATTTGGCCACATGGATAGGCTTAGCGAATTAATCAACCGTGTGGATCAACATCCCGATTCCATCCTTGTCATGCGACAGCAGACCGAACAGCGCCTGCCTGCGCATCAGCACGACAAGGCGCAGTTGCTGATGGTGTATGGGGGCATTGCTTATCTGCAGACCGACGAAAAGGATTTCTATATTCCTTCCAATCATTATATCTGGATTCCAGCACACTATCCGCATAACCTGATGTTTAATACGCAGGATCTTTACATTATCAATATTTACTTTCCTGCACAGAAATCGAGTTCTTTTTATGATGAGCTGGGTATTTATCCGGTGAGTAAGCTGCTGGCCGAGATGCTCTTATTTAGCGAGCAATGGCAGGGTGATTATTGCGTTGGTTCATGGGAATTTGAGTTTTTGACCACACTTAAAGGCGTACTATCACAGGAAAACCTTAAAAAATTCTCCATCCAACTGCCGACAACAGACGATCAACGGCTCAATGCTATTACGGACAACATTAGAAATCGGTTACATGAGGATCTCAGCCTGGATACCATTGCGCAGCAATCGGGCATGAGTGTGCGCAGCCTGACCCGATTATTCCAGACCAAGCTGCATATCACTTTTGTTCAGTATTTAAAAATGCTGCGGATTATTCGGGCCATGGAACTGATCAAAGATACCGATCTGAACATGACCCAGATTGCCTATGCCATTGGCTATTCAAATATAGCTGCATTTAGCAACAACTTTCAGCAACTCACCAATATGAGGCCGACAGAATTTAGACTAAAAAAGCGCTAATTCTACTGTTAACTCCCTATTCACTTGTTACCAACTCCCAGCATTGATCGGAATTTTATCGGGTTCGCCTCGGGTCTTGTTCGAATTTGGGCCGAGGTGCACCCGATGCCCGTACGATGAAAATTGCTGTAAAGGCAGGAATTGGTTGGGAAAAGGTCGGGAGAAAGTGACCAATTGCCTAAAAACGCCGCCCCAGGCGGGGCGGCGCTCCAATCAGCTCCATTTCAATAGGTAAAAATGTAGGGAAGACCGTACTACAGGCCGCGGTAATGTTGGCGCAGCCGCTCCACATCCACATCGCGGTAGTAGCGTTTGTTGTGTACGCGCCTGGCGATGCAGATGTGCCCATCGCGCTGCAGGCGATAGAGCGTTTCGGTGGAGATGCCCACATGCGATTTGACATATTCGGCATCCCGCAGCAGCACATTTTCCTGTTCCAGCTGCTCCTGTAGGTCGAGGTATGTTGCGAGCTGACGCTTGACGGCCAGGAGTTCCAGCAAGATTAATTTTTGGGCATAGGCCTGCCCTGGACTTAATAGTAAGCCCCTGAGGTATTGTTTTTTGGGCATTGTTATTAATTTAAGGTTTATAAAAAGTGTATAACCCATACACCCATCAGGCGTATTGGCGTAATCTTAGCAGCCCCATCGTACTCACGCTAATATCAAGATCGGTACGTTCAGGGAATAAAATCTTACGATTGACAACTTTCCTGGCAAAGTTAACACTCACAATAAAACCGCGGTGTACGCGCACGAAAGTACTTTTTGGCAGCATCGTTTCCACCTCGTCCATCGTGATGCGGTAGTTAAAATCGTCCTCTGCCTGCCGCAGGTGAAAGATTGCATAATTTTTACTGGATGATACCGCCAAGATATCAGTGAACAGTACAAATCGATACATCTTCTTAAAGGTAAACCACTTCCCGATGGGTTCAATCTGGAAAGGCATGTTGATGTTTACATTTTTCTGATAGAGCGCGCGCTCGAAAGCGACAAAGAGATCGGGAAACCGCACCGGTTTGATGAGGTAGTCGGCCACCGCGATTTTGATGGCCTTGTAAGCATATTGATCTGAATGGGTACATAGAATAACGGGCGGTCTTTTTGCCTGCGGCAGTGTCTGATACAGATCCATCCCCGACATCTCGGGCATCTCCACATCCAAAAGCAATACATCCGGGGGATTGTCCATAATGCTGTTAAAACCATCAATCGGTTTTGTAAAACACCGCACATCACCTACCTCATTGATCTGTCGGAATGCGCTTGCTGCGATACGGATATCGTAGGGATCGTCGTCAATAATCATTACATCGTATTTTGCCATTACCTGGGTTTATAAAAGTTAGTTTAACATTAAAATAGGGTGAACTGTCGGTCACTTCCATTGGTTGTCTTCAATCGTATTAAAAATATTCCTAGGATCATCATATCACTAATATTTTAAGCTAAGATAATAATTAAACATAAACATATCAAGTTATAATTATTAAACAATTTTTTACTTTCGTCATTAACTAAATTTTAAGCCAAAACGACACTACCATGGACAACTACCCACCGAAAGCCATAACAACCTGATTAACAATAAATTTTACCGCCTTTATTTGGTCATTTAAGTACAATTTTTGCAGTCTATTATCCCCTTTTCTTTAGCAGCGAAAAATTTATCATTTAACTTATTTTTGTGCCCATTTGTTAGGCATTTCTTTGGACCATCGCGTGTCAATGCTACAAATATGTGCATTACATTTTACCTATAGAAGTAATGGGAAATAAAGTAATTTCTAGGGACGAATAGATTTATCGTATAATAGTTCAGTTACACGATGTATATTCATCCCTGTATACGCCCTATTTAACCCTATTGAAAACCTTTATTTCCCAAAAATTGCTATCCCGGTATAAGTTTGATAAATTGCTGCTTTATGACCTAGAGGTAAAACGACCAAAAGCTAAATTATGAGGAGAAGTAAACATGCGCAGCTCAACCCTTTTTTTAAGGATATCCTTCCCCAGTGGCAGGATGACATCCCCGAGCTATCATCGCTCTTGGAAGAGGAAAAATTCGTTAAGGGTGAGCACCTTATGAACGACTGGGGCGATCTGTATCTGATTGCCGAGGGGCTTTTTGGCAAATATGAAAAGACCTGTCCGGTACGCTATGCCGTTGCTGGCGAATCGCTGATGATCCCCAATCAAAAGCACAATTATCGCTTTGTTGCACTGAGCGATTGCCTGACGTTCCGCACCTCGTTCCGTCAACTGGAAGAGATCAATGCACACAACCCAAAAGTTTTTTACCTGTACGCCCAACTCAAGGATCAGCAGCTGCGCTATCTTGACTATCGGCACAAGCTGCTGTCGCTGCATAATCAGGACAAATATGATTTTGTTTTTGATCATTATCCCGACCTCCTTGCTCACATTACACAGAAGGAGCTCGCCCAATTTATGGGCATCAGTATGGAGCTGCTGCGGCGGATGATGCGGGATAGGGCGTATTAAGCTTCACGCCGATGGAAGTAGCGCAATTCATATCGCTTTAACTCTAATTTGAGGCTTACAGTCTCAAATTAGCGACCTAGCTTATCCTCTTTACTTATACTTCATCCTTAAAAATTACCATTCTCGGTGATATTTATCCTAATTAAACTGAAATAAACTCTCCTTAAACAGGGATACTTCACACAAAAAAAGCGCAATCGATTGATTGATTTATTTCCTTCTTTTCCGAAATATTATTAAATACATTTACATCAATCAACTGTCGAATGGAACAATTATAAGCCAGATACAGTACTATTTTTTGCCGCTAAATACTAGAATATACCTTTCTTATTTCATTTTAATCCCAATCAAAATAGGATTAATCTGTCACTGCTGCCCATTAAGGAATTAAATACTTTACAAGAAATTTTTCAAAAAAATGAAAATAACGGTTAAAATATCAATTACTTTCTTCGTGTCGGTTTTATATAGTTGCAATACTGACATCTTAGAACCATCACACCTAAAAACGGTTCAGATGGATAGTTGTCATTTTAATATTATTCAGATACCTAAAGAGTCCACTTTTGATTACAATAAACAAATAGATCCTCAAAGTATTGAATTAATCCCATTGGAACAAAATAAAGACAACGTACTAACAGTAATAACAAAAATTTTCATATTGGATGGCTCAATTATTATTTACGATAAGAATCTTGAAGCAATAGCAATCTATAAAAAGGATGGAAAGTTTGATAAAATGATTGTACCGAATAAGGAGATAAAAAATATATTTAATATGACCATTAATTGCAATACCAAACAAATTCTTATTCACGATGAAAAGGAAAAAAAGGTATATCATTTAAACATGGCCGGTGATTTAATTGATACTTCCGATATGACATTCTTTTTTGAAGATTTTGCTACTCTGGAAGACGACTCTCGTCTGACTTTTGCTTCTATTTACAATGACAAAGTAAATTTTTTCAAGCATGTCAAATCATCACTATTCAAAGGCTCACTGCAAAGATTAGAGTCCTATGTCCCGGACTTTAAAATGATAAAGCATCTTCGAGATGAATATGTACCAAAAAGGATTCTTTACTCTTCTAAAAGAGAAATATTTTATACCCCACTTTTTTCAAATGACATTTATTCTATAAAAAAAGATAGTATAAAATTGGTTTATAAGCTTGATTTTGAAGGTGAAGGAATAGAGCAAGTTATAAAAGGTAAGACTACTTCAACATTTATCAAGGAATTTAATTCCCACAAATATTACTCTTTTGACGGGGCTATTTGGTCTACACAGAATAAAGTATTTTTAGGTATACAAAAAAATGGGTACAATGGATATTTCCTCGATAAGAAATCGGGCAGATTAGTTGGAGGGCAAATTTCCATGACAGTGAATTTCGATGACCGGGCAATTTTGCCAAATTTCAGTTATCCTATTGGAGTATCAGCGGATAAGTTTATCAGCATTATTACCCCACCTTATAATTTAAATGCAAATTATTCTGACCAGCTGTTAACAGTGTTGAAAAATAATCCAAATTCACCGTTATTATTGCTATATAATGTTAAATAAGGCGAGTAATCTTTTCAGACCCTGAAATAGTTTACAATAAATCATATTTACCATTATTTATTAATCAAATAGCACCTACCCTATTAGCTCGACAGCGCTTCGAGCATGGTATATGTTTTAAAGATACTGAGGAGAAGCGCAAACAAGAGACAGTACCAGAGCACATCAATTTCCTTGGCCAGTTTGATCGCAAAAACAATGATAAACATGAATGGGCAGACCGCTATAAAAATAAACATAGCTGTTGCTATAGCTTCAAAAATATCCTCATCGTAATTCATCAGCAAGAGCATGATGCCGACGTAAAGCAGCCATACCACCAGTGGGGACAGAAACCATATCAGCAGTTTCCAAAGCAAACTGAGCTTTAGGGTTTTAGGTATTGCTGTGCGCTTATTCCTGTACAATAGGAAGCACATCGCGGCTACCGCTAAAGTCAGCATCGCCAATTGCACATAGGTATTGAAAATAGTATCGGCACGTGTGTTTACCTTGGAAGAGGACTTGAGTTTATCCCCGCTATACTGCTTTACCTGCGTTTTCTCGCCGTTGACAAATGTCTGTACCACCCTATCGTTACTGCTACTATCTTGGAGTGTCCAGGTAGCGTCTTCCAGTCCCATCTTATAAAATCCTTCGATGAGCCGCGTATTACCTTTTGTTCTTATCAATGGTCCATCGAGGCGTCCGCCGTTAAATCGCAACGAATCCGTCCCATCCTCCGTGTGGATGGTGAGCTGGGTGATTGTTCCAACAGGAATACGCGTTGCACTGTCCCCAATAATGCTTAACACGTCTTGATCGAGCTGTTGGATATTTTTATTTTTATTGTAATCATCGCTCCGGGCAGGCCTGTTGGTATATAGATAATCTATTTTAACAACAAGCAGCGAATCTTTTTTATAAAATTGAAATCCATAGGAAGGATCAAAATTTTTGAGTGTGGGATGCTTTAGTAAGATATATTGCGGTTGCTCAAAGGCTTGGATATATCGCGGCTGGGTGGTGGCACAAAAAGCGAACATAGCGACCATACCGATCAAGTAAGTACTTACGCGCAGCATGAATGCGGGTGGAATGGCAGACCGTGATCCGCTCTTCGTATACAACCAGGCCAAGCCGATCATGGGTAATGCCATGAGATCGGACAGATCGACTGTTCGTCCTACACCAAAATAGGGATTCATCCATTGGATGAGCCCCGTGGAATATTCGCTTTTCCAAAAGGCAAATAGTACTGCTGTGGCTATAAAAATCAAGGCTTTCCGTTTGGGAAAGATAGCCGACCAGAAAATAGGGAAAATAAAAAGCCCACTAAAATCGGAGAGCTTTCCTGTCAGCGCATTGTGGAATGCTCCTTTTAAATAGAAGTCGTTCACGAGCAGCAGCACCAGAAAAAGAATAAAAAGTGGCGAAGCGAGAATCCTTAAGCGTTCATACATAATTTACGTTACCTTTTGTATTGATACCCATTCTACCATTTGGTAACCTTCTTCATCACGATATGGTTTAAGAGGCAGACCTCTTTTTTACTGCTGCTGCTGGGAATACGCTAACGAAGGCCGCATGCTAAGTCCAAGTTATGCCCAATTTTTTGGGTTTGCTACACCAATTTTTTGGGTTTGCAATCGCAAAACATCGTATCCAAAACCCCAACATTTACCAGGAATTGTACTGCAACTTTGTAATAGCAGGTCGGAGAAAGCAGGTCAGCATCCTAAAGCTTGGTTGAAGCAAGTCAAAGTACAGCTGAAAGCGCTATCTGAAATGCCCAATAAGAAACACGATTATGAGACAGTACAAAAGAAAATTTGCGCTATTCCGGCAATGTCGATAAGCAGCAAGGCTACCCAGGAAATCCGTCTGTTGGGTGCAGGTGGCTCCGTAGAAAAACAAACAAAAGACAACAACTCAAAAGCTTCGTGATGACAGGTTCGAAGCGCTAAAAAAGTAACCTGTCGCATAACCGAATTACGAATTTAAAGCACTTAAGTGCATACAAAATTATGATTACATTAAAAAACGCGCGACTACTTGTCGCCACCTTATTCGCTTTATTTGTAGGTGCATTTTTCGTTGTTAAAGCAATGAACAAAGCAGATAAACCTAACGTTTCCAAAGCAACAAACATATGGTACTTCCAAGGAAGCTCACTCGCTGAAGCCCAAGATGCCGAAAATTATTCGCAGACACCGCATCCTAGCTGTAACATGGGAACAGCACTTCCTTGCGAAGTTCCTGTTGATAACGCTCCGGATCAATCGTCTCTACAAAATTTTCTAGACGGAAAAACTGGTGCTGAAATACGCGATAATTACGCTACTTCAAAACGGAATTAATATGCTTCATAACATTGATCAAAACCCACGAACTATCGTGGGTTTTGTTGTATTCCTGTAAGCGTAATGATATCTTCAGGAATTGCAAGGGCGTATCGCTTATCGTTCGGTGGCAATACATACTCCTTTCCCTCAATTAGACGTCGCATATAGATACCCTTTCCTTCCTTGTTCAAGCGTTTTACATCCATCCAACGCAATCCGCGCATCAACAGTTCTTTTCGTCGCTCTTTCAAAACCAGCAGCAAGGCATCATCAGGATTGTTAACCTGGCTTAATGCGCCATCTGTATATCCGGTTTTCCATCGCTTACTTAATAAGTCTTTCAGTACCTGCATACCTTCCATATAATTCCCATTCCTAATCCCCGTTTCAGCTTTTACCAACATGATTTCATTGGTAGAAATTCCACCAAAAGGCGTCTGATTACCTGTATATCCACCACGAAAACTAACCGAGCCATCTGTATTTCGTTTAAAAAACAGCTCTTTTCGCAGATCACCTTCACCATATTCTTCATATAGTCCCAGTGAGATTTTCGCGATATCAGGTGACATAATAGCCGGCAGTCCGATCACAGAAAAAGAAATGGTTTCGGCATTAAACTGCGCAAATGGATACAATGCTGCGGTATTAAGCTGATTATAATCCAGCAGGGTATTAAAAAGCTTAAGACAGGCGGTTGCGGCTACCTCCGCCTTGTCATATTGCCTCATCCAAAGATATGTTCTAGCCAACAAACCAAAGGCTGCAGGCTTTGAAGGCCTGGTCACCTGTTTGGCTGTAATAGGTAGTAATTCAGCCGCTTGATTGAGATCATCTACTATCATCGTATAGGTTTCCAATACCGAACCTCGTGTTGTAGGGATATTGAAATCAGTCGATTTACGGATCGGTAGCCCCAGTTCGACGCTAGCTGTTTCCGTATCGAAAGCCGGCACGTACAACGCAGCCAACTGTAGCATCGATTTGGCCCGGAGATAAAGTGCCCGCCCTTTGATATCATCATACAAAGCGGCCCCCGCGGCATTCCGATCCATCTTATCTAACCCTTCCAATACGGTATTCGCTCCATAGATAGCTGCATATCCATAAGACCAGCTATTACTTTTCTCCTCAAAAACATAATCCGCCTCCCAACTATACAATCGTCGGTCAGCATCGATAGTCAAAGCCTTATAGTCCTTGTCCAAGAGGTAATAGTCGTCGGTACTCACTTCACCTGCACTGGGATCCGAAAAAACATTCCGTTGGGCATTATCCAAAATAGACTGTAAATCTGTCAAGGTGGTAGGAACGACGAGTTTTTTGTCAGACTTCTCATCGAGGATTTTATTGCATCCACATAAGCCTATGGAAAGTAAAAATAATATATATCGTATTGCGATCTTTTTCATCCTATTCATATTTAAAAATTAAAAACTCGATTTTAATGCAAGCGTATAACTTCTTGGTGTGGGTATACTTGGATTGATATAATAAGCGTCGGGATCAATATGATCTTTATTAGCCCTCCAAATGATACCTATATTGTTTATATTAATGGAAGTGGTGATACTTTTTAGGTTCAGTTTCTTCACTAAGCTGCTTGGAAGCGCATAACTGAGGTTGATATATTGGAAGCGGATGTGATCCCCCTTACTTATCAGCGGTTCGCTTCCACCATAGAAGGCATCGCGTTGTACGGAAGCAGGATAGACAAGTGATGGTACGTCCGTGAACATTTCATCCCCCGGTTGTTGCCACCTTTTTGCGTAATCATCATTACCCACCCAATTAGAAAATAAATTTTGATAATTAATAGACTGCTTTCTAAAGTAGTACCCCATTTTGTACGACACCGCCATATTTAGGGTAAAGCCTTTTACGGAAAAAGAATTCAATAAAGAACCAAAATGTGTCGGTATGGCCGATCCAAAATAAGCAAGATCTGACACCGTTGTACCGCTGCCCACCAATGCCCGGTAGTCTGTACTCAGCTGATCGCCAATATATCCCCTTGGATTGCCATTTTCAGGGTCCAGTCCGGCCCATCTATAGGCAAATATACTATACACAGGTTTACCCGTAATCCCAGAAATGGGTACCGATGCCGATACGAAGCTGCTTCCAGATTGCGAGGACAAATAGTATTCCGTCACTTTATCCTTAGCGATACTCATATTTAACGTACTCTCCCACTTTAAATTCCCCTTTATCAGGTTGACAGAATTCAGCTGCACATCCAAGCCCTTACCGGTCATGGAAGCCGTGTTGCGCACTAGCGAAGATATCCCTGTCGTATAGTCGAGCGGTGATGTGCCGAATAGATTTTTGCCCTGCTTCCTATACAGATCGATGCTCCCGCTTAGGCGATTGTTAAGCCCCGAAAAGTCAAGTCCAAAATTAAGTGTGCGCGTTGTCTCCCACCGCAGCTGAGGATTGCTATAGTTAGCAAATATGGAGAAAGGATCGCCGGTATAGGGTGAATTACCACGATATTGTATTGTGGTAACCGCACTCATAGCCGGATCAATATTTCCGCTTGAACCCAATGTAGCGCGCAATTTGAGGAACGGAAATGCTTTAAGTCCATACCAGGCTTCATCCGACATTTTCCACGCGAGTCCGGCAGACCAGAATGGATTCCATTGGTCATTGGTGCGCAGCCCAAATAGATTAGAAGCATCCCTTCGGGCACTGAGTGTAACAAAATAGCGCGCGCGATAATTATACGCCATGCTGCTAAAAAACGAGAGGAAATTCCGTTGATTTTCAGCAATCCCTGCATTATCAGGAATAAATCGGAGTATGCCTGTAACCAAATCCCGGTATTGATTTTTATAATCCACTGTACCGAAAGTCAGTATGTCTTTATTAAAACCATATAACCTACTCGAGTTGGATTTATCATGGCGTAGCAGGACCTCTCCACCGACCAATGCTGTCAATTCGTGCACTTTCCATTTGTTCAGATAAGCTGCCTGCCCCCTAAAATTGTTGGAAGTTGTGGAGGCATAGCCATTGTCGACGACGCCACCTACCGGAATGCGATAATTCAACTTGTTATCTGTCCCGATTTCGGTAAAGCTATTCACCAGATCGCGTGCATAGTAGCTGTTTTCATCGTTGAGATTTTCGGTCAGCAAGCGCTGTTTTTCAAACTGATATTTGGCCGACACTGTCAATCCAGAAATTGGACGAAAGTCTATCCCCGCATTGAACAGAATATCATCAACATTTCGCGTTAGCCGCGCATGTTTATAATCCGATAAAGGATAGTAGTTCCAGTCAAGTAGTCCATAGTTATTCACTAGGCCCTCGGTAAACGACTGACGATAGGTCTTTGCTATCGGCAAGGGATTACCAGATTCGTCAACCAGTGCAGTATAGGGCAATATAGTGAAGGTATTTTGCTTTAGATCAGCAAACTGCGGTCTACCACTCGCAGTCTGCTTATTTGTATAGATCATTTCGGCGCTCAGTTCTAGCGATTCTATTGGTTTGTAACTGATATAGTTCCTTAAATTTAGGCGGTCAAACGTAGCACCCACAGCATCTTTATTCCGGTCATAACCGGCAGACAACACATTGGAAACCTTTTCTCCACGCGCACTTAAAGACAACATATACTGTTGATTGCGTGCGTTTTTGTAGATATGCTTCGCATAATCATTTCTCACATCGCGATCTCTCAGCTTGTCAATATCCAGGTTAGCTTTGGCTCGATTGCCCTGTTCATGCAGATCATTGTATAGCAGGCGTTCCACTACTGGCGAGAGCAACATTTTATTCGTGGAATTTATCCACGAATTATAATAGCCCTTTTCATAAAGCATCGTCTCCACATCGATAAAGTCTGTGCTCGATATTCTGGGTAAGGCGAATAAGTCCGGCTTACTACCCAACGAACTATTTGCGCTGAAGTCGATGCCAAAGGACTGTCCTTTTTTGGGCTTTTTGCTTGTAATCACGATGACGCCATTTGCCGCCTTTGCTCCCCATATCGAAGATGCTGCAGCATCTTTTAGTATGGTAATGCTTTCAATCGTATTGGGGTTAATATTATCGAGGTCACCATTGTAAGGAAAATTATCCAGTACAATCAGTGGTTCCTTGGGGCCGCGGATAGAGCTTATACCCCGAACTGTTATGCGGCCGGCAGCATTTGTGCCTCGGTCTACCATAATACCATTGCCTACAGCCTCCAATCGATCCAAGATATTGGTACTCACCTGCTGTGCCAACAGGTCTGTCCCTATTTTTGTAAAGGATCCCGTCGTCTTTTCTTTGGACAACACTTCGTAGCCCGTATACACCTGCACTTCATCCAATATGGCTTCATTTTTCTTCAGTTTGAAGATAGGCTGATCTACCAAGTTCTGAATACGCGTGCGAAATGGCATAAAACCCATATAAGTAATGTTAAAGACCGTATCGTTAGGATGTATCTCCAATGAGAAAACACCCAATTTATCCGTCTTGGTTATAAGCTTACCGTTAACTGAAATTGTTGCACCGCTAAGCGGTGTCTCATCTACGTCGGCAATTACCTTTCCTTTTATTATTTTTTGGCCTAAAACGGTTGTCCAGCACAATGTGAGCCCTAGGACAATTAGGCTAATATATGTTTTCATAAAATCGATGTTAATTGTTGGTGGTGTCACTATCACTAATTACAAGCGCATTCATGCGCCGAATCGTCTGTTTGAGCGCCAATCCATAGTTGGAAAGTTCCTGTTGCAGGGCGGCAAACGAATCTACTTGCCGTTCAAATAGGATATCAACATTCGATTTGATACCCGTCTCATTTTGAATGGGCAAATGGAAAAATTCCAGTTCCTCGGCACGGGCGACAAAATTGCTGATCGGTAGATTGATCAAGGCAGCCCCCTCCTTTTTGAACAACGTATTTTTAGCCTTGGCACCTTTGGAATGCAATAGCTTCGCCTTTACGGAGTCAATTACAATCAGCGCATAACAATCCGTTTCCACCTTTTCGACAGTTCCTCGATATCCAGAGTAGCTATTCAAGGAAGACAACATATCCGCGTAGAGCGATGAAGCCTTTGTCGGCGGGTTAATAAAATCAAAACTATACGCGTCAGCTTTTATCAGGCTTGGTTGTTTTACCCTGATTTTCCTCCGTTTGGCAGAGTAACGATCATTCATTCGATCAAAAATACCGCGTGCTATCCCCTCATAAATATCCAGTAAAGAAAGGTTGGTAAACGATCGTCCAATTATTTTCCCATCATCGTACCTGAAATTACCCCCTTGCGGGTAGCCACGAAACGTTCCTTTTGTGAATATAGCATAGTGAATCAGCGGATTGGATGCTGGATAATATTCAGATAAGAACAAGGGGGCCTGCCTATCCAAATCGTATTTGTTCGATACGGGAGCAATTCCATTCTTTAAGTAATCTCGTATTGAAGCTGTTGATACCGCTTCGCTAGATGTCACTGCGACCACTTTACCCTCACCGATCCAAACATAGTGGGGAATCATTTTATGTGGGAAATATGATGCTAGCATCTTATTACCGACAGCGCTGAGCAGGTGTAAATTATTCTGAGCACGTTTAGCGAAAAATGTATTGACTTTAGCTTTTGAATCTTCTGTAGCTCCAAGCAGCAAGACGTCAGATCCAAACTGCTGCTGAATCTTCGCCAATTCATCAAACTTTTGGATGCAGCTGCCACACCAGGTCGCCCAAAAGTCTAAAAGTATAAGCTTTTTATTGCTATAGTCACCAAGTCTTATAGACGAGTAGCCTTGTGGGTGATTGGTTACTTCAATAGGAAGATTGAATAAACTTTCTGGCAGACGGTCGCCTACCTTTAATGGAGAAATGACGAGCAACCCTTCCGCCCCGCTGTCCTTGCGGGGCGTTTGAGCTAATAAACTAAACATATGAACTATAAGGAACAGGATTAGAATTGCCCTTATATGAAACATTCCTTTTGAGGTCTTAGGCATCGGTATAAGGGTACATACCGACGTGATCTGCCGAAGACTATATACTATACAACTGTGGGAGTACTTTTTATCCCACGCGCAGTGCACTTTTTTTAAATTATTTTTTACATCATCTTTTACGGATGCTTGTTGAGCTACCTTATCCAATAAGGCAGCCATCAGATTAGATCTGTTTGTCATCTGCTTATTGTTTAAAATTGCTTATTCACGCGGTCAAAAAATTCATGAATCCTTTTTCTGATTATAAAATCAGTATCTATTTTATCTGAGGACTCGGCAAATAACAACTTTAGATCATCAATTTTGATCTTTCGGTAGTGTACCATAAAATAAGCGATCATTAGGCGAAGTAAAACGATAAAAAATTCGTATTTCTTATTCTGATCGGTTACATCTATATAGTCACTTTTCATAACAAAACTTTCATACACTTCTTTGATATGCTCATGGCATTCATCAATAGAATAATGGGCCCAAAAGTCCCTGATTGTTTTCAATGGATCATATCCTTCAAGATATATATCATAAAATGCTAGCTCAAATGGTAGCAGATCTAAATATTTTTGGTTCATTTATAGGTTCAATAAAGATGACTTCAGCCCTACTCCATATTTTGAAAAGAGCATAGCTTCCCCATTTGCAAATTTTTTGCATTAAAAAAGGGTTGTCATTTGCAGTTTATTTTAAAAACTACATGTATAACAAATAAAAAATTAACGAATCCGCAAAACGCCAAAAAGTTAGTTACAAGTCATCAATAGGGGTCGTTATGGCGCTTCCTCTCGGAAAGAAATAAAATCCCGATCTATTAATATAGAATTACAATACAGCGTTATAGTTTTTAAATTTGCTGTTTAAAAATAAAAATGCTACATTTAAGGTGTCTAAAGTCTCGCAAGAGCAATTTTATTAATTACACAAAATTAAAGGGTGTAGTGTGTCTGATACAGATCGGGAAACCTAGTCTAAGGGCCTTTCTAGTGTATACCGATTCGGCACGAACTATAATGCGGATGCCGCTATCCCCTATTTTGGTTTATATTGTTTAACCTGATTATTCTGGAGCCCGAATAATCTTACTAATTAGAATTAAATTGGGAAACCGAATACTTACTTCCTTGAGGTAAGTCTGGCATTTTTGGCGGTGTTTAAATCGTTTTGTCATAATCCATTTGGCTATAAATACGATCACACTCTAAGAAGTTCGGGAAAGTGAAATTGGATTAAAACCAATAGAGCGATACCCAAAGCATCTGAACTGGCACCGTCAAGAGCCACCATAATCGAGATTATGGGTCCACAGAAGACTTACATGAGCATCGCTCTATTGAATTAAATATATACAAAGATAATAAAATCCAATAGAACGCGAGCTCACGATCTACTCATGTGGAATTTGACGGTTTCGTTCATGAGTGACAATCGTAAGAGAAGCTCAATGGCCTCTCAATTATGTCGCTATAATAACTATCACAAATATAAGGACTATATACGAGAAATGGAAATTTTAAAACCAAATATCGTATAAAAACATACCGTAATTATGAACACACCACTAGGGGCGTATTTAGATGAGCTTAAAATAAATAAATCAAAATTATCAAACATTACTGGAATTACTCCAGATAGGATCAATGCCTTGAGCCATGAAGCCACCGCAATACCTTATACAGATGAAGTATTTCCAATAATTTATGTCGCAAATTATCTTTCTGGCATACCCGAAGATAAATTCAATTCAACGATAGATCGAATATATCCAATAAAAACAAAAAATCTTCTAATTAATAAACTAAAGGGTCTATCTCCTGCTGCTCAGCTTTTTGGAACCTATACTTTCCAGAGAAAGAATGTTGAAAAGGAGACGAATATCCCAACAGGTAAAATTTCTAAATATGTAAATGACAACAATAAGAAAGCCCCAATTGAAGAAGTTTTAAACTTTGTTCATAGCCTAGGGCTAGACCCCTTAGTCACTTTAACGAAATATTATGGATTAATTGACTTAAAATCAAAGATTTAAAAGAATTTTAGGAAAAACTAATAGAGGATGAAATGACAAAGAAATTATCTGGAGTAAGTATGGGACAGGTTGATTTTGGAATTATACCAATAGAGGGATTTTCCGGTGGTATTTGGGAAACCGACGAAATAATAGTTGGCGGTAATGAAACAGACAACTTTTGCTATGTCCTTCTATTTCCTTCAGATGAAGACGGCCATTCTTCTGGGTGCAGTGAAAGTAAATTTCAACTTTGTTTTGCTTTTGCCGGACATTTACATCAATGGAAATTTGAAAAAAATACTATTGTCTATTATTTCATAATTGGCAATAGCATCGTTCATAAGATACCGATTTTGTCTCATACGCCAATTCATCTCTTAAGACAGTTTCCATCTATAAATCTAACCAATTTTGAATTCGATAAAGTGAAATATGAATTTACTAGAATTCACGAAGAAATGAATAGGCTTGATATGCTTGAAAGAATTATTTTTCTACGTATAGATATCATTTTCGATGAGACATACAGGTTTATTGAGAAAAGGTATGCGAATAATACAAATGCTTAGAACATTAAAACAAAAATACATTAACAAATAAACTAAAAACTATGTTATCAATCGGATTATTAATGTACGTTATTTACGGAGGATTTATTGCCATCTGTCTTTTCGGGCTGCACCTTGTTCTATCAAGTCTCCTCGGCAAATATCTAATAGCGAAACGCGATCACACCGCAGCACTGCGCGAACAAAATGAAATTTTAAGAGATATTGTGAAAGCTGTTAAACCTAGCGACAATAATACGCCTCCCTCTAACATCTAAGGGTGAATTCAATTTTCATCTATCTAGAGGACAAAGGCGAGCAATTATGGTGAAAAGTTATTACAATGAAAAAAAAGCGTAATCCTAAATGGCAGCGAGACGAGCTGATTCTAGCGTTGGATCTATATTTTTAGATTAATAATAGAAAAGCGCGTACAAAAAAAGTGTAAACACCTACTAGCAAATAAATGGAAAATCAACTGGCAAAACTTATGAGCGCATCTGTCTTAAATGGGAGAACGGAAAAGATTTTCAAAATGGCAAGACCCTTTTTCTCATTCGATTAAAGAACGATTTAGCCGAATAAATAATTTTTTCCCAAAAGCTAACGAATGGCTAACAAAAATAAAAAGGTGGTTGTCCACTTTTGATGATAGTACCATTTTGAATGCGCTTCAATTTGAAAATGTGCTGGGAGAAAAAAGGACGATTGAGCGAGTATACCTTTTTGTGCTTGCAAGAAATCAAATTAATTTCACAGGAATAGAAATGGATGAAACTGCTGCGTGGGGTTCCTGGTATCAACTAATAGAAGCTTATTCCACCATACAAACTACATTAAACGACCCTATTGAGGATATGTTTGTTCGACTCAATGCCTCTTCTCCACAAGAGAGAATCAAACGAGAAAAGACTCCGGATTTAGGAGATTTTTGTATCGATTTTGGCGATTTAAAATTGACAAACTGAAAAAATTAAAACAATATTTTGTAGAAAGAACATTTTTAAACTTTGCAAACTATTAAGACTGTTATCTAAATAAAAGTTGATATAATAAAAAAAATACAAGACTGATTACCAGAACAAAACAAAAAAAAATTTGTCTATTTAAAAACAAAAATGTATTTTTTATCCATGTCTAAGAATACCTATATTGATCTGTTTGCTGGTTGTGGCGGTCTTTCACTTGGCTTTTTTAATTCTAAAGAATGGAAAGCACAATTTGCTATTGAAAAAAGTCCCGATGCTTTCGAAACACTTCGTTACAATTTAATAGATCAACATAATCATTTTGACTGGCCTGAATGGCTTCCGATCAAAAATCATGATATCAATGATATTATTAATAATTATGGTGACAAATTAAGATCGCTTCGCGGATCAATCGACTTAGTTGCAGGAGGGCCTCCATGTCAGGGGTTTTCAACTGCTGGGAGACGTATTGAAAATGATACAAGAAATAGATTAGTAGAATCCTACGTTAGATTTATTCGTTTAGTCCAACCAAAACTAATTTTCTTTGAGAATGTCAAAGGTTTCACTCAAAAATTTGATAAAAACAAGGTTAAAGGCCGAATCTACTCAGAATATGTCAAGAATTCCTTAAGACGTGTAATGAAAAAGGAGAAGTTCCTGGGTTATGAAGTTTATGGTAAACTTGTAGACTTTTCTGAATTTGGCGTACCTCAAAAACGAACTCGATTTATTTTAGTTGGCATTAGAAAAGATGTTGTTTCAAAATATAAACCTTATGACTTTTTTAAGCTTTTAATTTCAAATAAGAAGACTTTCGCAGATTCAAAAGGAATAAATCATACCAACAATCTAGAAGATGCTATTTCAGACTTGTTAAGGATCCAAGAAACAGATTGTCCCGATTCGAAAGGATTCAAATCAGGTATTTATAATAAAGAATCATCGAGTTATCAAAAACTTATGCGGAGAGGTTATTTGGACAATGTCCCTGATAGCCATCGTTTTGCTAAACATAGCATCAAGACAATTCAAAAGTTTGAATATTTATTGAAATATGCTGAGAAGGGAAAGTCTCTATCCAAGGAAATAAGAGAAAAGTATGATCTGAGAAAAAGAACAATTATACCATTGAGTGGCCAATCTCCCACCCCAACTATTACTACGCTTCCAGATGATTATATCCATTATTGTGAACCACGCATTTTTACCGTAAGAGAGTATGCCCGCATACAATCATTCAATGACTGGTATAGATTCCGCAATAAGTATACAACTGGGGGCGATAGACGAACACAAGAGGTTCCAAGATATTCTCAAATAGGTAATGCTATCCCCCCACTCTTTGGTGAACAGGCTGGTTTAGTTCTTCACAAGTTATTAGAATTATGAAGAATGAGCTTAAATTTAAGATTAGTTCGGCCTTAAAGAATATTATTGGGCGTGACTTAATAACAGACGATTTTATCGCTGTATTTGAATTAGTTAAAAATTCTTACGACGCACATGCAAAAAGAGTTGACGTAATTTTTGAAGACATATATTCACAGAATGGAAAAATAATTATAAAAGATGATGGAAAGGGCATGAGCTACAGTGATATAGTAGACAAATGGTTATTCGTAGCCCGCTCTTCAAAAAAAGAAGGCGATGAAGAAGACAGTTATAAAAATTACAGAGATAAAATAAAGGTTAAAAGAATATATGCGGGAGCAAAAGGGATAGGTAGATTTTCTTGCGATAGATTAGGTAGTGAGCTGTATCTTGAGACTTTAAAAGATGAGGAGAACGCACATGTTGAAGCCCTTGTAACAGATTGGAATAAGTTTGAAGAAGATAGTAATAATGAATTTATAAATATCAGTGTGTTACATGAAACTCTAGGAAAAAGTTCCTTTGATGTCGCTAATGGCACTGTTCTGGAAATTTCAAATTTACATAGTATATGGAATAGAGATAAATTCGAAGCACTCAAAGATTCTCTTGCTAGGCTAATCAATCCATCTGCAATTCAACATGACGACTCTTTTAAAATTTTTTTAACAGTCGAAGATGAGATTGATGCTGATGAAAAACAAATTGAAAAGAATAAAAGGAAATTTAGAAAGGGTGAATTAGAAGAATCTGAAATAAGTAATTTTCGAATTATTAACGGAGAAATCAAAAATCCTATTTTTGACACATTGCAATTGAAAACAAGTTATATTGAATCAATCGTATCAGAAGAACTGATTATTACCACTCTATACGAAGGAGGAGAACTAGTTTACCAAATTGAAGAAGAGAATAATTACACTAATTTTAAAGATATAAAATATTCAATTTACTTTTTAAATCAGTCTGCTAAAACCACATTCACTCGCAGGATGGGGGTACAACCTGTAGAATATGGTCATGTTTTCGTTTACAAAAATGGAATGCGAATTTATCCTTATGGAGAAAGAGGGGAAGATCCTTTTAATATGGATGTAAGGAAAAGCCAGGGGTATGCCAGAAATTTGGGGACGCGTGAAGTTTTAGGGTTTATTTCAATATTAGGAGATAATGATAATTTAAAAGAGACTTCAAGCAGGGGGAATGGCTTAATTAAGACTAGTTCATATTTTATATTAGAAAAACACTTCTATGAAACTTTAAAAAAATTAGAGAAATATACTATCGATATCACAGATTGGGGAAATTTTTTATCAGAAGATGACTACATTAATATTAACAATTCATTCCTAAAAAATGAAGGACAAAGTAATGAATACATTTTCGATGTTAATCAAAATCTAAGTAAGTTAATTTCTTCAATATCAAATTCAAAAACTGTAAAAAGATTTGTAATATCACCCGACATTCTTGAAATATTGGAGTTAAAAAGCGATGAGTCTGCGCACGGTTCCTTAAAAAAAATCTCCGAAAAGATTGATCAAGAAAATTTTGACAAAGAGGAAATAAAACGATCAATAAAAGATGTTGAAAAAAAACTTTCTCATCTCAAATTACAAAAAGAGGAAGCGGAGGAAGAAGCGCTCCAAAAACTTATAGAAAATGAAGAGTTAAAAAATGAATTAGACCGAGAAATTGCTGTTAAGCTATTTGACAAGAGCTTTGAAGGAAGGGAGAAAGAGGATTTATTTGCACTTCAACATCAGATAATTCACACAGCAGGAAACATCACTTGGAGTTTAGATTCGTTAATTGATTCAATTCATGCTGAAAAACCTAAAGAACTTTTAATAGAAGATATTAAAGATATTAGCATGGAAGTTCAACGGATTGTAAGCGCCTCTAGATTTGTTACTATGGCAGGTTTCAATACCCAAGCCGAAAAAATTACCAAGGATATTGTTTCTTTTATCAATGAATATATATTAAATATATACAAACCTGTAGATTCATTTATTCATAATAAGAGGCCCATAAAAATAATAGTTGAAGAAACTAGTTTATTTAAGGAAATAAAATTTCGCCCTTTCGAAATTACAGTTATTATTGATAATCTCTTTTCAAATAGTCGTAAGGCGGGCTCAACTGAAGTTATAGTTAAATGGATTAAAATGTCAGATTTGTTGATATTATCGTTCCAAGACAATGGAAACGGAATCCCCGAAGAAATTAAAGATAGAATCTTTGACTTCAGATACAGCAATACAGACGGATCTGGCATTGGCTTGCATCATGTAAAAAATATTCTTGAAAAGTATAACTCTGAAATACATTATATCTCAAAGTCTAAAGGAGCTGAATTTCAAATTAAAATACCATTATGAAACTTAATTATAAAATAATTTGGGTTGAAGACAAAATTGAAACTAAACCCTTTTCTTCACTTAGGAAAAGTATCCAAGATTATTTAGAAGAAGAATTTTTTGATGTGCAACTGGATATTGCGGAGGATTTTGATGAATTCAAAAAACAATATAAAGATAACCAAACATATGATTTGATCATAACAGATTTAAATTTAAATGAAAGTCATGGAAATCAGGTAATCGATTATATCAGGGATGAAAAACATGCCTTAACAGAAATTTTCTTTTACTCTGCAAATAGTGAGTTATTTACTACAAAATTAGCCAACAGTAGTAGAATTACATTCTACCAATTAGATGGACAAGACTATCATAAGAATTTACTTTCCTCAGTACTTGAAGTTATTAGAATCACTATCTCCAAATTTCAACACATAATTAGTATGAGAGGAATGATTATGCATGAAACTAGTTCATTAGATATTAAAATGGAAGAAATCGTTCGGAAGCAACTTTTAAATCCGAATCTTGAACAAGAAATCCAACCCGTATTAACATCGATTTTTGACAACATTTTCAAGAATGCTCAAGAGAAGTATAAAAAAGCTGAGGCTAGAAAAGCAAAAGATATTTTAAGAGACAATGTATTATTCAACTCTTCACAAAAGGTCTTCGCTCTGGGCGCAATTCTAGATATAATGAAAGAGGACAACTTTGCAAACAAGTACAATGAAGAAGTTATACTTATTAGAAATCAATTTGCCCATTGTGAACTCCAAATGAGTATAGATGGAACCGAATACTTTAAGATTAAAGATAAAGAAGTAAAATTTGACAAAGATCTTTGTAAGAAAATCAGAAAGGATTTAAATTCCTTTAGATTGAAATTAAATGCTATTGAAGAGTTAATCACCTAATCAAACCTAACCTAATATTTTTAGCTTATATCACAACAAACTAAAGCGAAAAATCAATAAAATCAACCCTTTAATATTAAATTTAACCTAATAATTTTCTTTTAACGCTTGTGGATAAATTTTTACATTAACCAACAAAACTGATATCATATAACAACCCCATCGAGATAGTGTATCCCATTATCGAGGACTTAAACTTTATATATTGTATATTTAAATGACGGCAAATTACGACTACGAAAATAACAAGATCTATGTTCCCCGCTTTGAGGAAGCTGCTGGTTTTTATACCAGTCGTAAGCGAAGCGGTATGATGTCCAAAATCAAAAGCCGTAATTCCAAACCCGAACTCATTCTCCGACAGGCTCTATGGTCAAGAAATATCCGATTCCGCCTGCACGACAAATCACTTCCGGGAACTCCCGACATCGTAATCAAAAAATACAAACTAGCGATATTTGTGGATGGCGAATTTTGGCATGGATTCGACTGGAAAAACAAACGCGAAACCATCAAGTCCAACCGCCTTTTTTGGATTCCCAAGATCGAACGCAACATGCAAAAGGATATTCGCGTCAATAGAGCCTTGCGAGACATGGATTACGTCGTATTTAGATTTTGGACGCAGGACATTCTTAAGAATCTTCCTACTGTGCTAAATCAGATAGAGCTATTTCTAGAAACTAGAAAGCTTTGGAAATAAGTAAATCATTCTTTAAATACATTCTCCCGATGCCAGGCTAAGTTTTGCTGTGATGGATAATAGGATTGTGTTATGGGAAGAGAAATTTCTCTTCCTTTCAATTTTAATAGGCTATAAGGATGATCCTCCAGCTCATCAATATGGTCGGAAACCATAATGGTATAACTTTCATCTATACTGACCAGACCCCTATCAAATGCACGGTGCAAGTTTGGGCACAGTGCTATTCCATTGGTAACCTTATCGTCATGCGTAACTGCGAAAGGCACGATATGGCACGCATCAATAAAGTTGTACTTAAAGGTAGACCGCATCCGCATACCTGTCATCGCACAGGTGTCCTGATAAAGCTGCGGGATATAGCGTTTGAACAAACCGGATCTGACGTATCCGTCCTACGAACTAC